>CAIRUC010000001.1 GCA_903881665.1 uncultured Bacteroidota bacterium
CTTTTTCCAGCGTTTTAGGTTCTCATAGGAGATGTCTAGCTCTTTTGCAACCTGAGCAACCGTTCCTCGTTCATTACTTAATTCTACAGCCTTAATTTTAAATTCTCGACTGTAATGTGTACTTTGTCTTTCCATATTGTAAAGTTAGGGCACTGGGGCTTAACTTTTCTGTCCACTCAAAACTAGTAACTCCATTCTTAATTTTCAACTAAATTTTGGACATACCATATCCTACTGTCATTACTCTTCCTCTTTTCTGTTTTTTTATTAGAGAAAACAAAATAATATGGCGTCATAGAAGTCTAAATTGGTTCATCAATCAAGTAATTGTCTTTATTAATTTATAACGAGATATAATTACCTCCGTACAGCTTATGCACGATTTTTTCCATAAAAAAAACGACGATCTTCATATGAAGTCGTCGTTTATGTTTAAGGAAAATGTTGGTTATTCTTCTGAATATTTTTCCATAACCTCGCGGCTAACGCCGGTGAAAGAGAATCCTCCGTCGTGGAAGAGGTTTTGCATTGTAACCATTTTCGTGTAATCACTGAAGAGTGTTAAGCAATAGTCGGCACATGTTTCTGCGCTGGCATTGCCTAATGGCGACATAGCATCTGCATAATTGTAGAAGCCGTCAAATCCTTTTACTCCTTGTCCCGCAGTTGTTTTTGTTGGCGACTGAGAGATTGTATTGATACGCACTTTTTTCGCTTTACCGTAGTGATATCCGAAGCTTCTTGCGATGCTTTCTAATAGCGATTTAGCATCTGCCATATCGTTATAATCAGGGAATACGCGTTGAGCTGCGATATACGTTAACGCTACCACACTACCCCATTCTGATATTGCATCCATTTTCATGGCTGTTTGTAATACTTTATGAAGCGACATCGAAGAAATATCGACTGTTTTATGGTAAAATTCGTAGTCGAGGTCAGTGTATAATTTACCTTTACGAACATTCGGCGACATACCGATTGAATGCAAAACGAAATCAATTTTTCCGCCCAAAATTTCTTGCGATTGCGCAAAAAGATTTTCGAGATCGGCAGTGGAGGTTGCATCGGCACCGATTACTTGTGCATTACATTTTTCTGCTAATTGGTTAATTGCTCCCATTCGAAGAGCTACCGGCGCATTAGATAAAGTGAATATTGCACCTTCTTCGTGACAACGTTCAGCAACTTTCCATGCAATTGAATTCGGGTCGAGAGCTCCGAAGATGATCCCTCTTTTTCCTTTAAGAAGATTATGAGTCATTTTTTTTTATGATTCGTTAGGCCAAAAATAGTCTAAAATTGACTACCAAGGCATCAGTTTAGCGATAAGAGTGCTTTTGCATTTCCGAGAGCCGCATCTGTTAGAGTTTCACCGGATAGCATTCGGGCAATTTCTGTGATACGTTCCTCATTATTTAATATTTTGAGATGGGTATGCGTTTTTTCGTTTGATTCAGACTTATAAACGAAATAATGATGATGTCCTTTCCCAGCCATCTGAGGGAGATGTGTTATAGCAATTACTTGGTGTTCGGCCGCCATTTGCTTAATGATGCTTCCTACTTTAGAAGCTGTTTCACCAGATATTCCCGAATCTATTTCGTCGAAGATTACAGTAGGCATTGAGGTTATTCTTGCCATCAGGGCCTTAATGCAAAGCATTAAACGCGACAACTCGCCACCGGAAGCCACTTTGCTGATTTCTTTAAACTCGCCACCCTTATTGGCTGAAAACAGAAAATGCACTTTTTCTGAGCCATCTCCTGTAAATTGATTTCCTTCATTAGGAATCAACGCAATACGTAATATTGCTCCTTGCATGGCCAATTCTCCAAGGTTTCCGGTAATTTCTTTTTCAATTTTAGGAATGGCCTTTTTACGAGCTTCGGTGAGTGCCAAGGCTTCTTTGCCTAATATTACTTTTTGTTGATCTAATTCCTTTGTTTTTGCAATTATTCGATCTTCAAAAGTGCCTATAGTAAATACTTTATCGGCTATTTCTGCCTGCAAATTGATTAGCGAGTGCAAGTCATCTACTCTATGCTTTTGTTGTAATTTGTATAATAAACTTAATCGCTCTTGAATAATATCGAGTCGTTTATTATCCGAATTTATAGCGTTTTCAGCTCTTTCTAGTTCGTTGCTAATATCTTTTAATTCAACTAACGATGACTTTATTCGGTTGGCTATTTCTTCGTAGGTTTTATCGAATTTAGAGAGTGCTGCAATTTGTTGTTGGATTACTTTTAGCTGCACCAACATATTATTTTCGTTTCCCGATAATACTGTAAAGCCTTGTGATAATCGAAGTTTAATTTCTTCTGCATTTTCAAGGCGTTCTTGCTCCTGTTCGAGGATGGTAATTTCTTCAGGATTCGAAAGGTTAGCTTCAACTAATTCATTTAATTGAAAATTGAAATAATCGAAATCGACTTTACTTTTATCCTCTGCTTCTATCATGATTTCTAACGATTTTTTCAAAGCATTAAAAGTTGATAGCGTTGTAGTGTATTTTGCCAATCGATCTTGATTATTAGCAAAGTCATCTACAACATTCAATTGAAATTTATTGCTGTTTAGCAGTAAAGTTTCATGTTGAGAATGAATATCTACTAATCGTGATGATAAATCTTTTAACACGGCTAATGTAACCGGTGTATCATTAATAAAAGCGCGTGATTTCCCTTCGGCACTGATTTCTCTTCTAATGGTCGTTTCTACTTCGTAATCGAGTTCGTTTTCGTTAAAATACGATTGCAATTTATATTCGGCAATATTAAAAGTACCTTCAATAATGCATTTCTTGGTTTTGATTTGAAGTGCACCGGCATCGGCTCGTTGTCCGAGGATTAGTCCAAGAGCACCTAACAAAATGGACTTCCCTGCTCCTGTTTCACCGGTTATAATTGACATTCCTTTTCCAAAAGAAATATCGAGTTCTTCAATTAAAACATAATTTCTGACGTATAATCTCTTCAACATAGTACTCAAAATCTAATGATAAAAACCGGGATAATTAATTCCCACCCATTTGAATTTTTTGATATTTAGTGGTATTCGAAGGATCTATTTCAGTAAGTATTTGTACCATGGTTGACTTTATATCGGCCGATGCTCCTGAAAATATATTTACGACTTCATCAGCCTTCGCATCGAATAGCGTTTTCATAATCAAAGAGCCAGGCTTATCGACATGAATTTTGCGAATATTTTCGATATCTGTACTTATGGCACGAATCGATTCATCCTTCGTTTTTGACATTGTATCAAGGGCTTTACGGTGGTAGTCGAAATACAATAATCGAATAGGCTTATATATCGGATTATTGAAATTTTCGGATAGCCAATAGCGGTTACGCGTTCCTTCGAAGGCTTTCCAGCCTGGATCGGATGAATTCGAATTATTAGCAACGATAGCCTGTGCTTTTGCAAAGAATTCGGAACCTCCAAGACTAGCGAATGAGTCGTAATCAACAGCAAGCATCATATTGGCATAAAAAGCAAGTATAGAGACTAAGTTTGGGTTTCTTCCCGATTCACCTGCATATTCGAGTGTTTGAAATTCGATATACCTGAAATTGAAATCATCATCCTTATAATTTAACAACGGAGAATTATATGATGTGCCAAAAACTGGTCGGCGTACCGATAGCTGAATTGACCCTTTAAATTCGTCGGTAGAGACACGCTCGGTAACTTCAATTTGCATGGAGCATTCAATACGTTCTTCCGATTTATATTTATCGTTTGTCCAGCGAGTCGTATTCATGAACTCATAAATGGACGTTTGCAGTGTAGTAAAAATCTTTTTATCAGAACTCTGTATACGCGGGGTAAGCACGGTTACCTGGCAGTTGAGTTCCTGTGCCGACAACTGCTTGCAGAAGCCAGCAAAAAATAGTGTTAAGAAGAGTATTTTACGCATGTATTAATTGTATTATTTTGGCAACAATATCGTTGGCCACATCGACCTTCGACTTCAACGGAAATTCCTGAATTAGATTATTTCCAATAAACGTAATTTTATTGGTATCGGTACCGAATCCAGCACCTTCATCCTTTAATGAATTGAGTACGATCAAATCTAAGTTTTTCTTTTTTAATTTGGCCTGTGCATTTGCAATTTCATTAGAAGTTTCAAGAGCAAAGCCTACAAGAACTTGGTTGGGTGATTTTAACTTACCTAATTCTTCGGCAATATCCACCGTTTTTACGAGCGGTAATGTCCATTGCGCTTCATTCTTCTTTATCTTATCGGTTGCCACCGTTTCGGGTGTATAATCGGCCACGGCAGCGGTTAAGACGGCACCTGTTTGGGAGGAGAAAATTGATTTTGTTGCTTCGAACATTTCGGCTGCTGTTGAAACAGATATAAGATTAATTCCTTTGGGAATATCGATTTGCAGCGCACCTGCGACAAGAAAAACATCGGCACCTGCATGATACAAGGCATTGGCGATAGCCACTCCCATTTTACCGGTTGAGTGATTACTAATAAATCGAACGGGATCGATTGGTTCGCGAGTTGGTCCGGCTGTTACCAAAAAAGAAGTACCGTTTAAGGGCAGGTCTTTCTTAAAAAAGTCGATAATGGCATGTGCAATTTCTTGCGGTTCAACTAATCGACCTTCTCCAATTATTCCGCTGGCTAGTTCTCCCGAGTCAGGTCCCACAATTAAGTTACCACGCTCGCGCAAGGCATTTATATTTTGTTGAGTAGCATCATGCAAAAACATATCATGATCCATGGCTGGTGCTATCATTACCGAACAACGTGCCGAGAGGTACACGGCATCGAGTAAACTTTCGCATGTGCCGGTAGTGAAATGCGCCATTGTATTGGCAGAAGCCGGCGCCACAATTAACAGGTCGGACCAAATACCAAGCTCCACATGATTATTCCAGGAATCGTCTGGAAGAATCATGTGGAGCCCGACAGGATTTTTTGATAAAACTGATAAGGTCAAAGGGCTAATAAAACCGGTAGCTGCTGGAGTCATAATGACTCTCACATCGGCGCCCTCCTTTACCAATATTCGGCAAAGGTCTGCGGCTTTGTACGCTGAAATACTGCCGGTAATCCCGAGCAGGATATTTTTACCGGATAGCCGCATGAAAAGGTTATAGTTGGTCCTTCGCAGGATTACGGTGATAAATTTTACCATCTAAAAACTCTTGAACAGCTACCAAAGTAGCCTTTGGCAAACGCTCATAATGTTTAGAGATTTCGATTTGCTCACGATTTTCGAAAATTTCTTCGAGATTATCGGAAACACTTGCAAACTCAGATAATTTTTCATTCAATTCTTCCTTCATTTCGGCAGCGATGTGATTAGAACGACGTGCTAAAACTACTATTGACTCGTACATATTGCCTGTTTTCTCTTCGAAGTTCAGCATATCGCGAGTTACTGTAGTGTTGGTAGAAGATTTATAATTTGCCATAATTGGATATAATAATCAAATTTAAATAGTTGATAATCAGTTTTTAAGAATTCTTTTTAGAGGATGATTTTTCATTCAATTTCTCTTTTGCGGCATCGAATATCTTTTCCGCGTCGCGAAGATACCTACTTTGCGGGAAATTATCTACAAGTTTATAGTATAACTCTAAAGTTGTTTTCAAGCGATCGGCTCTTTTTGTTTCCACCGAATTATTAGCATAAACATACTGAGCTTTGAGTGAAATAAACAATGCTTCTTCTTTGTAGATGGTAGCCGGAAAGTCTTTCAATAAATTTTCGAAAGCCACCACAGCTGCTTTATGATTTTCGGTACGATAATATAATTTAGCATTATTGAAAGCTTTGGTTTCTAGCTTCATACGCAAATCGTCGATGATTTTATTGGCCTCGGCCACCTTCTCCCCTTGCGGGTAGCGATTAATAAAAATCTGAAATTTATCGATGGCATCTCGAGTAGAGGTTTGGTCGAGGCTTGGAATGGGGCTATCTAGGAAGTAACAATAGGCATACATAAACTGAATTTCTTCTGCATGCTTACTATTGGGAAATGTTTGAATAAAGTTATTGAAGTGATATGCAGCAGTTTGATAATCATCTACTTTAAAGGTACAATAGCTATAATAATAATATGATAATTCAGCTTTTTGGGTGCCTTTATACACCGTAATCAGCTCTTCAAAAAGCTGCAAAGAATGGTAATAATCCTTTTTATCATAGTACTTCACGGCAGCATTATATTTCGCTTCCATATCAGTACTTTTCATTAGATGCTGGAATTTACTGCAAGAAGAAAACAGAAGAACCGTAATTATTACGGCCAGGAATTTTTTCATAATTCAATATTACGGTACAAAAGTAATCAAATTGGCCATGACGTGTGTTAGCATTAACAGTATCTTGTTAAAAAGATTGTGTTAGTTACCATATTTAAAATTAATTTTGTGAAGAATTTCGGATCGTGAAAGATCCGGCCTTCGGAATCTATAAAATAGAAACAAATTACAACAATGATAGATATATTCGAAAAGATCCGTAAGAATCGCGGTCCTTTAGGGATGCACGCAAAAGATGTGCATGGTTATTTCACCTTTCCTAAATTAGAAGGGGAAATTTCAAACAAGATGATTTTCCGTGGAAAGGAAAGATTAGTGTGGAGTTTAAATAATTATTTGGGATTAGCAAATCATCCTGAAGTACGCAAAGCGGATGCTGAAGCAGCTGCTGAGTATGGTTTTGCGTTACCTATGGGGGCTCGTATGATGTCGGGGAATTCTAATCCGCATGAGCAATTAGAAGCAGAATTATCGTCGTTCATGAGTAAAGAAGACACCATTTTATTGAATTTCGGGTATCAAGGAATGGTGAGTGCTATTGATGCTTTAGTAGATCGTCACGATGTTATTGTTTACGATTCAGAAGCACATGCCTGTATTATTGATGGATTACGTTTACATATGGGTAAGCGATTTGTATATCCGCATAACGATTTGGCGAACCTAGAGAAGCAATTAGAACGCGCAACTAAATTAGTTGAAGGGACTAACGGTGGTATTATGGTGATTACGGAAGGTGTTTTTGGGATGTCGGGCGACCAAGGTAAATTAAAAGAGATCGTCGCATTAAAGGAAAAATTCAGTTTCCGATTATTTGTTGACGATGCACATGGCTTTGGAACAATGGGTAAAACCGGCGCAGGAACGGCAGAGCATCAAGGTGTACAAGACGGAATTGATATTTACTTCGGAACGTTTGCGAAATCGATGGCATTAATTGGTGCTTTTATTAGTAGCGACGAACAAGTGGTTGAATATTTACGCTACAATATGCGTTCTCAAATTTTTGCGAAAGCGTTACCTATGCCATTAGTTATAGGAGCATTAAAGCGTCTCGAATTATTAAGAACAAAGCCTGAATTAAAAGAAAAGCTTTGGGAAATTACAAATGCATTGCAATCGGCATTACGTAACGAAGGCTTTGAATTAGGAAATACTGATTCTCCTGTTACACCTGTTTATTTAAACGGAACAATTCCTGAAGCAACTAATTTGATTCTAGACCTACGTGAAAATTATGATATTTTCTGTTCGATGGTAGTTTATCCTGTAGTTCCTAAAGGTGTAATTATGTTGCGGTTAATTCCTACAGCGGTACATTCCATAGCTGATGTAGAATATACTATTAAAGCCTTTAAAGACGTGAAGAATAACTTATTGTCAGGGAAATACAATGTCGATAAAATTGTAACTTCTATTTTATAATTATCGCTACACTGCAATTGCACCTATTAAAAAAACTAAATAATGAAGTCAACCAAGCGCGTTAAATCTACCGCAACTGCAAAGAAAGGCAGTGCTGTTAAAGTCATTGGATTTAAATTGACGAATGTAGATGCGGTATCTACTGCACCTAAAAAGGCGGCGAAGAAAGCTGCGAAAAAAGTAGTAAAAAAGACTACTGCTAAACCAGCTAAAAAGGTAGCAACGAAAGCAACCACTAAAAAGGCTGCTCCTAAAACAAAGGCAGTGAAAAAAGCGGTTAAAAAAATTGTGAAGAAGACTGTTAAGAAAGTAGCGAAGAAAGCTGCTAAGAAAAAATAGGAATCAATTCAATAATAAAAAAGCCTCTGATCTTAGAGGCTTTTTTATTTGAAAGTTAATTTCGTAAAAGTGTTAATCGATTATTTTTTTTCGTGTTCAATTCATCTCAACTCTGTTTAATGATGAGCATACATTTATTCGCCAATTTTCGTTAATTCTACATCGTAATAAACTGCTGCTGGGCCTTTCAGTTTGTTGGTTCCCATGAGTCCTTTGCGGTTCTTGGTATCGAGAATTATGCGATATACTCCTCCTACTTTTAGGTTTGCTGTTGCAATATTCCAAACATTAGGTACTTCAGGTGCTCCTAAAATATATCCTAGTTCTTTTCCCATCTGACTGCTTGAGTCGAATATTTCTCCAGTTAATAATTTACCCACGTATTGTATTTGAACCTTTTGTCCTGCTTTCGGGTGCTCTCCTTTTCCCTCTTTAATAGTTAAGAAGAAAAACCCAGGTTGAACCGGTTGCATAGGCAAACTATTTTGTGCCAAATAGTTTTCTATTTGTAAGCGATCGTTTTGTTCGATAGCTGCATTTTTTTCTTTCTGTTCTTTATCGAATGTGGCTTTATTAATGATTTGCTTTAAGCGTACATCGAAGCGCATTTTATCTCCACTATGTATAAATGGAGGAAGTGAGGTATGGAAGAGTTTTTTAAAGATTGAATCGGCAGAAACTACAAATGCAGCAGAGTCGCCTTCACCCATCATTGCAAATCCTTCTTCGAGTCCGCCCGAAAATAATGGTTGCATTAATTCAATCATAAAACTATCACCAAGTACTTTCGAATCGTATAGTACAGAATCATTCATGGTTCGATACGATAGATGTAATTTCATAATATCGCCTAATTTGGGTTTCTTCCCTCCTTTTTCTTCAAAAAATTGATATTGGAGTCCGGTAGGAGTTGATATTTTACCTGCCTTTTTACAAGAGGAAACGAAGAAAACAAGAGCTCCGAAGAGGCCTCCCCATTTAATTATTGAATAGATCTTTTTCATTTTATTTAGTTGATACTTTTAAGACTTCGATAGTATATATTAAACTTTCACCTCCCTGAATTTTATCGCCATCGCCTGTTAATCCGTAGGCCAAATAAGAGGGAATTATTAGCATGGCAGTGCTCCCTTGTGGTATATTTAAAAGAGCTTCTTGGAGTCCTCCGGGCTCATTACTTTGCCCCATTGTAAACCCTAACACTCCTGAGCTGTCGCTCGAGTAACAATAGTTTCCGTTGAGGTGAGTAATGGTATAATTTAATTCTACATCCGACAGCATTCGAGGTACAGCACCATTTCCTTTTTTGATGATTTTATAACGAAGGCCTGTAGCGGTTTTCTCCATCTGCAATTTCTTTTTGGCTACAAAATCTTCAATTGATTTCTGTTCGGCCCGCATGCGCGCTTTATTACGATTGATAAGCGATTCTTTCATATCGCCATGTTCTTTTTCGTCGCCCACAAGTTGTTCGGAAGAAGCCGCTTCTTTTTTACTTTCTGGACATGAGCAAGAATGTAGCAATATAGCAACCGACACCATTAAGCCTAACACAATTAGTTTTTTCATTTCGATAATTCCTCTAAATATGACGGCAATAAATTTACAAATTTGGCCACCGTATCTTTCAAAGATAATGATGAACGACCGCCGGCTGCATTTTTATGCCCACCTCCCTCAAAGTGTTTTTCTGCGAGCGCTTTCACGGAGAAGTCGCCTTTCGATCGGAAAGAAATTTTAATAATACCATCACGCTCACTAAAGAGTACCGCCATTTTGATTCCTTTAATGCTAAGGCCATAATTCACAATTCCTTCGAGGTCGCCTGATTGATGTTTAAATCGCTGCATATCCTCTTTCGTTGCTTCAAAATATACGGTATTAAACTCGGGCTTAACCGACAATTGGTTGAGCAATGAATTTCCGAGGAAGCGCAAGCGCGATTCCGATGATGTATCATATATTAATTCATGCACAAAATCATTACGCATACCTGTTTCGAGCAATTTTGCGATGACGCGATGTGTGGTAGGCGTAACGGAGTTAAATCGGAAGCTACCGGTGTCGGTCATAATACCAGCATATAAGCAAGCGGCTGTATCTTTATCGATAAGATGAGTTCCGTTTAGAGCATCGATAAGATGATACACCAACTCACAAGTAGAACCCACTTTAGGATCAGAAAAAGTAAACTGACAAAAATCTTTAGGATCGAGATGATGATCGAGCATTAATTTGATTCCCGGGGCATTTATCAATGTATCGTGAAGGGCTTCTACTCGACGGGGATCATTAAAATCGAGGCAACAAATAAACGTAGCTTGTTTAAAAAGCTCCTTCGCTTTGGCCGAATCGCACAAAAAATCGGTCACCTGTTCACTTCCTTTCATCCAACTTAAAAAATCTGGAAATTCGGAAGGAACGACCACATGAACCGAGTGTCCGATAGCGTTAAAATACGCTGCCAAACCGAGAGAAGATCCGAGCGCATCGCCATCTGGTTTGTGATGAGTGGTGATTACAATTTCCTGTTTATTGGAAATCAGCTGTTTAAGTTCAGCAATCTTATTTTGATCGAACACAGGTTTCATATTGTGAGTCAAAATTAAAGGAATTATCTTTGCAGCCCAATTAGAAATACGCAATAAATAAAATGACAACGAATCGCACATTCACAATGCTTAAGCCTGATGCTGTTCAGAACGGACATATCGGAGCCATTCTAGACCACATCACCAAAGCAGGTTTCCGCATTGTAGCTATGAAATACACCAAGCTATCAACTGAAGCTGCTGGTAAATTTTATGAAGTTCACAAAGAACGTCCGTTTTACAAAGACCTTGTAAGTTATATGTCATCAGGACCAATTGTAGCTGCAATTCTTGAAAAAGACAATGCTGTAGAAGATTTCAGAAAGATTATTGGAGCTACAGATCCTGCGAAAGCAGATGTTGGAACAATCCGTAACTTATACGCTACTTCAATTGAAGCGAATGCTGTTCACGGGTCGGATAGTGATGAGAATGCAGAGATCGAAGGGAATTTTTACTTTTCTTCTCAAGAGAAGTTTTAATTGCTTTATTTAAAGCTCCGCATACTTTGTTACGCAAAAAATTTTCATGCCTCATTTACGTATAGTAAACTACCACCTGAAAATTTCCTGCAAGCCTCATCTGCGGAGCTTTAAATTACTCAATTTGTTCTTTTCAATATTCTGGTTACTTCGTGTGCGGAGCTTTGAATACTCAATTTGTTTTTTGTCACTTTCTTTCTTTTCCAAAGAACCGAACAACGTAAGTTCAAGGATTCCGATAAAACAAGCGCTAATCCTTAAAGTAACCAAAGATAGCGCACAACCGAAAACCTATTGATCGAACATGATATTAAGTAATCAAACCAAGGATGAAGGTCGGCCAGCATCGTTCATCGTTCCCTTAATTCGCACTTTTCGCCCACGCACTCTAACATAGTGATTTTAGCATAACTAATTTTTTTGGGTCTTTTAAAAATAAGGAAAGGGTTTCGAATAGAGTTAGTTTATCCAATTCCTTGTGAAAAAATAATAGTAAGAAATGAGATTTTAAGGGTAGGCCATGAATTCGGGTTGATGCACATTTATTCAATTAATCACTCATCACTTCATTCATTTTATTAGGAGCATATCCATCCCAATTATTGATTATTGGCGGTCCGGATAAATGAAAAACATATAGAGCATTGATAAGAAAAATAGCAGTAGCGATAGTAAAACTACGCGCTCATACAAAGTATATTTCCCTTTTTTATTTGTCATGATAGCTCAACGTAGCACCACCTCCTTAACAATATCTTCTCCTAAGGCTTCATTCACAACCTTAATGATATCGGCCTTTTTATATTCGAGTTCATTACGAAGTACGGCAGAACTAAGACGGATCATCAACACCCCTTTATCAAATCTCAGTTCAGAAGTACGAGAAACAATCGCTTTGTCCATTACTTTCTCCCACACCTGATCAATTTTAGCGCGCGTTAACCCATCTTTCAGACGGTAAGCGTTAATTAGCTTGTTAATCAACTCACCAAGTGAATGTTCGTTCGTATTTCTCATTATACTGCGAATTTGGTTATTTTTAATTAAAGAAAATAATTCTATGTCAATTGACGTGAAATTAAATTATTTTTGACCCAAGATGCAATTAATCACACTAACCACTGATTGGGGAACACGCGATTACCATGTAGGCGCTTTAAAAGGGCTTTTACATAGTGTGTATCCTGGAATTACCATTGTGGATATCAGTCATCAAATCGCATCACACAATATTCAGCAGGCGGCCTATATTTTCAGGAATGCCTATACGCGGTTCCCTGAAAACACCGTTCACATTATTGGCGTAAATGGATATTTAGGAGGGAAAACCGAGTTATTAGCGATTCGTAAAGATGGCCATGGATTTATTGGCATGAACGACGGGTTTTTCTCTTTAATTTTTGGAGAGCAGCCGCCCTCGAATATGGTAAGTGTAAAAACCGATTTCATTATGAAGCCTGGTTTTGATTTAGAAACATTGGCATCAACGGCCGCCCATTTATTAGAGGGACAAAGTGTTTTCGAATTAGGTAATCGCCCGGAGAAGTATGAGCTGCGCATGGACTTTAAGCCTGTAATTGAAGAAGAAGTAATACGCGGGGTAGTTATTTACATTGACGAGTTTGGAAATGTGGTGACGAATATTTACAAGAACTTATTTGAAGAACAAATAAAGGGTCGAAAATTTGAAATTGTCACTAGAAAGTTAACAAATATTTTAGATGAAATAAGGTATCGATACCATGAACTAGAGCCTGGTGGTATGGTAGCAATTTTTAACGATGCAGGATTATTAGAAATTAGCATCAATCAAGGAAGTGCTAGTAAGTTACTTGGATTAAAATTAAATGATAATATACGATTAGAATTTAAATGATTGTACGAATAGTTAGAATGACCTTTGATGTTAAAGACATAGCTACCTTTAAAAAGGACTTTGCCTCCTCCTATTTTCTCATTCGCAATTTTGAAGGTTGTGAAAATTTGCAATTATTCGAAGATAAAGATCAACCGAATGTGATAATAACTTACAGTTATTGGAGAACACCAGAACATCTCGAAAATTACCGAAAGTCGGATGTGTTTAAATCGACATGGGCAAAAGTAAAGCCTCTATTTATTACTGCTCCCCACGCTTTTAGTATGGTAGCAACAACTTATTAAATAATTGAGTTCTTTTTTTTAATTAAACAATCAAAATAATATCGTATTATGAAAGTAATAAATCGTTTCAGCATGTTTTTTTTATTAGCAGTTTTCATCTCAGCTTGTGGGAATAAAGCGCTAGTAGAGAAAGAAAAAAAATGGATAGATCTTACTTATTCATTTGACAGCAGCACCTTGTATTGGCCAAATAATTTATGCGGCTTCGTACACAAAACAGAGGCTGAAGGAATTACCCCTGGAGGCTTTTATTATTCATCTTATAGTTTTTGTACGCCTGAACATGGCGGAACACATTTAGATGCACCTGTACATTTTGCAAAAGATCATCTTTCAGTTGATGCTGTTCCATTAACCAGTTTAACGGGCAAAGCCATTGTGGTAGATGTATCAGCAAAAGCATTAAAAAATCGCGATTACTTGGTGAGTGTAGATGATTTGAATGCTTGGGAGAAAGTGAACGGGATTATCGCCGACAGCACCATTATATTATTTAGAACGGGCTACGGACAATATTATCCGAATCGTGAAAAGTATTTCGGTTCACCATTAACAGGAGTAGAAGCTATTCCGCAATTACATTTTCCGGGCATTAGTGCCGAAGCAGCTCAATGGTTAGTTGATAACCATAAAGCCAAGGCTATTGGATTAGACACACCAAGCCTGGATTATGGTCAATCGACCGATTTTAAAACACATCAAATACTTTTAGGAGCGAATATCCCAGGATTTGAAAATGTAGCCCATTTAGATGCATTACCATTAAAAGGGATCTATGTGGTGGCATTACCTATGAAAATCGGTAAAGGAAGCGGCGCACCGTTGCGTATAATTGCAAATATTGAATAAGTCTGATTTGTGTTTATATGCTGCTTTTCAAATAACTTTTTGTTAAGATAGATATTTATACGTGTTTTATTAGAAGAGAGGTTGAAAATGACAATCCTTTATAAGCTTCCTTTTTTTAATTTTGCAGTATAATAAAAAAGCTATGAAAAATATTTCAGTAATCGGGTCGGGACAAATGGGCAATGGTATTGCGCATGTATTTGCCCAAAATGGATTTAAAGTAACGATGATCGACATACGTCAAGAAGCACTTGACAAAGCGATACAAACCATATCAGCCAACCTTGATCGTCAAGTAGCGAAAGCGTTAATTACTGAAGACGTAAAGCAACAAACATTAGCCAATATTAAAATCAATGTCTCCTTAAAAGAGGGAGTTGCTGCTGCTGAGTTAGTAGTAGAAGCTGCAACAGAGAATATCGATTTAAAGTTGAATTTATTTCGAGACCTCGATCAATTTGCGCCAGCTGAATGCATATTAGCCTCGAATACTTCGTCGATTTCTATCACAAAGATTGCATCGGTAACAAAGCGTGGCGATAAAGTAATCGGTATGCATTTTATGAATCCCGTTCCGGTGATGAAGTTAGTAGAAGTTATTAGAGGCTATACTACTTCAGACGAAGTCACTAAATTGATATTTGATATCTCCAAGCAACTCGGAAAGGCTCCTGTTGAAGTGAATGACTACCCAGGATTCATTGCGAACCGTATTTTAATGCCGATGATAAACGAGTCGATTTACTCGTTATATGAAGGTGTTGCCGGAGTAGAAGAAATTGACACAGTAATGAAATTAGGTATGGCTCATCCGATGGGACCATTGCAACTAGCCGACTTCATCGGATTAGATACTTGCTTAAGTATTTTAAGAGTGTTGCATGATGGTTTTGGAAATCCGAAATATGCACCATGTCCTTTGTTAGTGAATATGGTAGTAAGTGGAAATTTAGGAGTTAAATCGGGGCAAGGGTTTTATAAATATACGAAGGGGAGTAAGGATCTTGTTGTAGCAGACAACTTCAAAAAGTAATATCGTCTTCGAAGATTATTGGCCGCAGATTATTATGGTTTTTATGATTTGTGCTGTTTGCTGGCGCGGAAATCTTTAACGTTGATTAAGTCTACGGCGACTGTTTGAAATAGAAATTAATTAGAATTGTATAAAAAAAGGTGACCCGTTTACAGATCACCTTTTTTATTGAAGGAATATGTTTTAGTTATTCGTAATAGTTACTTTTTGAGTTTCGGATGAATGATCTGAGACGAGTGTTACGAAATACATTCCGCTGCTTTGGTTAGAAAGGTCGATTTTGTAATCGGTATTAGGTGACAATGTTTGAGTTGTAAATAGTTGTCCAATGCTATTGGTGATTTTTAGGGTGAACTTCTCTCCTACTTTACCAGCTTTCGAAATATTAAATATTCCATTCGTTGGATTCGGGTATAAGTTGAATGAGTTATTCGAATAATATGTTTGTACACCTACAGATGAGTTCGTGCAAATTTCGAGTCCCCAGCCGGTTACATCACCACCATCTTGGTTGGCTCCATCAGCAATAGTAAGTGTCCATATTCCATTTGCAGCAGTACCATTAAATACTGATAATGGAGTTTGAGGTTGGTAAGTTCCACCACCTATCGGAGGGCAAGGAAGTGCACCAGGAGTAGCTGCATCGTCGAAGCTACAATCATAATTATCTTCATTGAAGCATATGGATCCGAAAAGTGTAGACGTGGCACCTGTTGGACCCGATAATGTAAATGTTAAATCGTTAATCCAACTGTGTGTTCCGATTAATCCGATAACATTTACATCGGTAACGGTAGCCGTAATCGGAATTGCTAAAGTTGAAGTAACAGTAGGTGATCCGTTAGGAGAAACAGTTATAGGAACATTCGTACTTGGCAATGATGAACAAGAATTAGTTGTAAACGACCATTCGTTAGAGGTCACATCAGCCGAACAACCATTCGATGCGGTAACTCTCCAAAAGAACGAAGAAGATACTGGTAAAGGTGTAGTTTGAAATGTAGGATTTATCAGTCCAGAGGCAATTGATACAATTGTTGTAAATGCAGCATCAGAAGCCACTTCGACCGTATAAGTTACTCCCGAAGAAGATGCAGGTGTCCACGATAATGTTGCAATTGAATTAACTCCCGTTGCCGCATTTGCTGGCGAGATTAAAGCCGTTGAGGTTAGCGCGGGATCTAATATTGACAAGTTAACATCAGTAGATTTAGTAACAGAAATTGCAGTTCCTGTAATCGTGATTGTATTATTGCCTACCATAACTGTAGTTAATCCCGAAATAGTTAAAGTAACCGGAGTACCATCGGAAGTAGCTGTATTAGGATTAAATGTTGCTGTAGCTCCTATGGGAATTCCAGAAGCTGAGAATGTAGTTGTTTCATTAAAAGCAAGGAAGGTATTGTATGTGAAATTGTACGTAACATCACCTGGAGGACAAACACCTTGCGAAGAATTAGTTAAGCTCATTACAAATTCGGAAGCTTGAATAGTAATTAATGAAGTATTCAACGCATAGAATATATTTCCGGCACCACGCACCATTATACGTCCTTTAGTAGTAGTAATACCCACGGGCACGGTTACAGAAGCTGTACCATTGTTAGGCAAATTAGCAGCAATTATATAAGGGTATGTAAAGCCACTATCAACCGATAAATAGATATTTACATTAGCGCAATTTACATTACCCGTATTTGTTCCAGCTACATTCCATGTTACATTTTCGGTTGATCCTGCATTCCATGTTACCGCTGTATTTTGAGACGTAACCACAAAAGGTCCAGCATTATCAACGGTAACAGTCATAAGATCGGAAGCAGTTTGGCCACCCGTTGCATCATTATCGCGAACAATAAATGAGAAATCCATTGTGCGAGGTACTGTTGGAGTTACCTCCCAAGTATTGGCTAGGCTATTTGAAACTACTGTATTAAGATTAGGCAAATAACGATTAGGAGAAGTTTGAGGTGAAATGCAACGATACAATGGACCTACATTATAAGTTGACTGAGGAGCCGCATTACCTGGAGATTGTTCGGGATCATTTTCACTCCAATTATACGTTAGTGAAGCATTACCATCGGGATCGCTTCCAGAACCTTCTAGCACGAAAGCTGTTCCTTTTGGAATTGTAAAATCGGGACCAGCAGATGCTGTAGGAGGCAGATTCGTTAAAGGTGTTTGGAAAGCGCACGTACTATTTCCTGATTGAACGTTAGCTGAAATATCACGCACGTTTACATAATTGAAATCATCATCGCTATGCGCTTGTACGTTGCTAGAGCAAATACCTGCGTAACCCATTATTGAGCTGCCTGAGGCAGGTTCTACTTCTGTGTTACCACTACCAGAACGGCTACAGGTATTCATGGTATGATATCCGCCATATTGGTGTCCCATTTCATGAGCTACATAATCGATATCGAAAGCATCACCTGTAGGATTTGAACTTCCTGTATAGCCTCTACCCTTATGAGTATTTGATTGCGATGTAGAAGTACAAACGCATGAAATACAACCCGCATTACCTCCACCCGTAGTATTGAAATTGTGTCCGATATCGTAATTAGCAACGCCAATACGTGCATCAATAACCTGAGCGGTGGTCGTATTCCATTCATTCGACCATGGATCGCTACCTGTGTTACCATAGAAAATTAGTGTATCGTTATTTGCAACAAACTCCATAGTGATTGCCAAATCTCTTTCATAAACACCATTTACACGGTTAATCGTGATGGTCATTTGAGCTTGAATATCGGCTAATTCAGTTCCAGGTGTAGTGGCGAAAATATTTCCATATTCAGCATTACATGATTGCGCCAAACGATACGTTCGTAATATTTGATCATTCGTTTCAAAAATAGAATTTGAAATATCATTTCTTAAAGAAGGAAGATTAACATCTTCGCTTAACAAACACTCGAAATTCTGAGGTGTGCCGGCCAAAGAAGCCTTATCGTAAACCATATAATTAACGCGATCCACTGTAAAAGGATCGATATAGTTAGTACTGTGTTTACCTGATAAAGTCATGGTATGTAATCCAAACTGGGTAATGCTAAAGCGCATTGTTGCAGTAGGATCGTCGATACCTTGAGCGGCATACGTTTTAATCATCGGATATTTAGCCGCCAACTCAGGATGCATAATGGGTGATTCCATAACAGCAAATTTCTCAAATGATCCATCCGCCATTGGGAATTGGATAGTGACAGGTGATTTGCCGTTAAGATGTCCGCGAACCGGAGCATCCACTAAAACATTCTTCAATTTTTGAAGATCCAGTTGATAATAAAAGGCGCGATTCGGGGAAGAATTGCGGCGCACTTTTGCTGAGGTGTTCAATGCATCCTGCTTTACCGGATGCCATAATGTAGGAACATTCTGTGCGAAAGCAACGTTCATGATTAGGCAAAAGCAAAGAGCCAGTTTAGTAAATTGTTTCATGGTGTGTTTGATTTAATAGGCAATAGTACCTAAAAGTGAATGATCAATCAAGGCCATCTATTGAAATTTCAAAGAAAAAGTAAAGGAAACAATATATTAATGAAATTCTACGAACAGTAATTGATATAATTATTTCTTAAATCCCTTTTCAACTTGTGAGGCCACTATTGCATTAAACCAAGAAATGGGTAGTAATCTACGTAAAACCAATAACACTGGAGCTACTCCTCCTACAGGATAGCGAAGTTTGTTTGAGTGATCGGTTGCTGCTTTATAAACGGTACGCGCCACCACTTCTGGTCCTGGAGCATCTTTGCCTACCTGTTGTGTATTTTTAAAAACTACTGCTTCGTAGCGGTCGTAATCGGTGATTGTATGATTTTTAAATAAATCCATCGAGCGATTATAGAAATCGGTTTTAATAGCGCCAGGCTCGACGCATTTCACACGAATATTTAAATGGCGCAATTCGAAAGATAATGACTCGGAGAAGCCTTCAATAGCCCATTTTGTACCATGGTAAACCGAATAGAATGGAAATGCAACGATTCCGGCCATAGAACTTATGTTGATAAATGTTCCGTTTTTCGCATTACGGAAATAAGGTAATGCTGTTCTAGTGACATTCATAAGGCCAAAAACGTTCGTGTCGAATTGACGACGAATTTGTTCGGAAGTAGCTTTTTCGAAAATTCCTGTAGCTCCGTAGCCTGCATTATTCACTACCACATCAATTGTAGAAAAATCAATAATGATTTCATTGAAAGCTGTTTTAATTGATTGCTCTGAAGTTACGTCGAGTGCATACTTTTTTATCGACGGAACTTTAGCAAAATCATTATTTTCAGAAGGATTTCTCATAGTTGCAGCTACATTCCATCCTTTAGCTGCAAATAGCAACGCAATCGATTTTCCGATTCCAGAAGATGCACCAGTAATAACAACCGTCTTTTTCATTATTGAATTTTCATTCATTAATACATTTGAAAAACTATAGTTTAATTCCCTTCATCACTAAAAGGTATAATTGGTTCATTGTTTCTGCATTAATTTCAATAGCACCATCGTGATAAGCACGGATTATTTCATGAATGGGACCTACCATTTGTGAAAGCAAAATTTCGACATTTACTGTCTGTAATTTGCCTTCTACGACACCCCTTCCTAATAAATCGTAAATCGGTTTTAAGATTTGTTTACTCTCTTCTTTTACATTTGATTTTAGGAAGGGAGAACGGTAATATTGTTCTAGGAAAGCAGATTCATTTACATGCTGCATGGTTACTTCAAAGTATGCAAACCAAATTTTCTTTAGCACTAAATCAAACTCTTCTTTTTGGTCGATGCCCTGTAAAAAAAGAATGGTTTTACGTCGTTTTAAAAACAAATAAAGCTGATTAATTAAATCGTCTTTATCTTTAAAATAAATATAAACGGTACCTGTAGCTAAGTTAGATTCTTTTGCTACTTCAGCCATTTTTAATCCAGCGAAGCCTTTTTCGAGGACTAACTTAAGTGTAGATTCGAATATTTGTTCAATTTTTGAGTAATCGCGGTGACGTGCCATAGGTGGGCATAAAATTAATGAACAATTATTCAATCATCCAAATTTTTATACTAATGATGAAATGCAAGTCTATAACATTAACTTTGTAAAAAATCGAATATTTATGTTTCAGCCAGGTGATAAAGTTAGTTTTGTGAATGAAAAGCAAGAAGGAATTATAGTAACAGTTAAACCTAACGGAATGATTGTGGTTGAAATTGAAGATGGTTTTCCAATAGAAGTAACTGCGCGTGAATTGGTAATAAAGCATACTGTTTTAGTTTCACCCAAAGAGCAGCAATCGAAAAACGAATCGATTAATAAATCTGCCGATAAGCCTATTATTGCCGATTATGTATCGGCTTTTCAGCTGAAGAATAAAATTGCTATAGCTATTATCGCCGATTCGGGGCAAGTGCTTTCAGGAAATATTACTTTACGGCTCGTGAATGGCAGCAATGACGATTTATTGGCTGCGGTATATACAAGTAAAGGAAACAAGCGCAGCGGACTAGCGGCACTTCGTTTAGATGCGGGCTGTTCGGCTGAACTTACAACTATTAAACGCGAAAGAATAATAGACTTCGACGGAATAATTTTAGATGGATTATTATATCAAACTGGAGAATCGATTGCACGACCACGATTACTTAAAACATTTCCCTTTGAGTTACCAACTCTATTTCAGCATTTTCCAAAACTACCTTCTCCTTTTTGTTTCACGGTATTAAAGGAAGTTCACGACGGAGAACCCCTTATTGAGTCGGAAGATGAATTAAGTGGATTGATGGAGAAATTCAAGTTAGATAGTTCTAAAATTGGAACGTTTAAAAAGCCGAATTTTGAGTCGCCCAAAAAATCGCACGACAATACCTTACAACGTTTTGGATTATCACCAGTGAATCATGAAATCGATTTACACATTGAAGAATTACTTAGTGAAATAGCAGGTCTGTCGAATGGAGAGATTATGCAAATTCAGCTTAATCATTTTCATAAAACACTCGATAAAGCGATGCTCTCAAAAGCAAATACCATTGTGTTTATTCATGGTATAGGAAATGGTAAATTGAAAGCAGCAATAACTGAAGAATTACGCAATTTGCACTTTAAATTTAGAGAAGCCGATTTTAGCAGATATGGAGCTGGTGCAACAGAAGTGGTACTTCGTTAAATCAATCGACGATTACTTTTGGTGCAGAAACCTCACTTAATTCGGATAAAGTTTATTGATTTTTTCGATCCAATAGCTACTTACACCCGACTCATACTTATTATAGGCATCGAATTGTTTTTGCATCATTAATAATTCATTGAATAAATAGCGATATTATTTTTTGCTTTTGCGGATTATTAATTTGCGACAATGCTTTACGAATTTTTCGTGCATATAACTCTGTAAAATTGAAGTGGCCTTGCTCGTGCAACAAAGTTTGCAAATCACTCTTGTACTTCAGCCAAGATTCATCGGGGTTCATATAAGCTTGCACAGTATATTCAATATGGTTTCCGGTTTGTTCGAATTGAAATCGAATACCAGTAAAAATGAATCCTTGTAAAACATGATTGCGATTTGCTCCTAGTTTTCTTTCTTCCCTAATGGAAACCTCCGCTTTTTTGAAATCGACTAAGAGTAACGGAGCAGAATTTTTCCAGTAAATATCGGAAGCATTTTGAGCCAATAAAATGTTAAGGAAAGTGCATAATAGTATACACAGCGATAATCCGAACTTTATAGTGCAATAATAATGAAATGATTTTTCACGAAATAATAAGAGAATAAATTACCTTCGTTGCATGAAGATTACATTTTACGGAGCGGCAAAGACTGTTACGGGTAGTAAGCATTTAATAACAACTGAAAAGCAAAAGAATATATTGCTTGATTGCGGTTTGTTTCAGAGTAAAGGGTCGGAAACCGAATACCTCAACAGGCACTTTGGATTTGAGCCATCCATTGTAGATTACATGATATTATCACATGCACATACTGATCATGCAGGGAATATTCCTAATTTAGTAAAAGAAGGATTTACCGGTCCTATTTACGCGACTCCCGCCACGATTGATTTATGCAAAATAATGTTAATGGACAGTGCGCATATTCAGGAAAGTGATATTGCATACCTCAACAAAAAAAGAATAAAAAAAGGAGAAGCTCCCTTAACCCCTATTTATACAGAAGCCGATGTTACTATTGCTATTCAGCAGTTTGTTCCCGTAAAATACAATGAAGGAATATCTATCGATGATCATATTCGCTTTCATTTTACCGATGCAGGTCATATCTTAGGAAGTGCAGCTGTAAACCTCGAAATTGATGAAAATGGAACTACAAAAAAAATATTTTTTTCAGGAGATGTAGGACGGTATAATGACATCATTTTAAGAGCACCTCAAGAGTTTCCTCAAGCCGACATTATACTATGTGAATCGACCTATGGAAATAGGCTTCATGAACATACAGAAGATGCTGAAGCAAGACTTATAAAGATTGTGCAGGAAACATGTGTTGAGCGGAAAGGAAAATTAATTATTCCAGCATTCAGTTTAGGAAGGACGCAAGAAGTGGTTTATGCTTTAGACAGAGCGCATACTGCAGGAAAGATGCCCCATATTCCGGTATATATTGATTCACCTTTAGCCATAAGTGCTACGGAAATTATGCGAAAGCATACAGAATCCTTCAATCCAGAAATTCTGGAATATATGCAACAGGATACAGATCCATTTGGGTATGATGAAGTGTTTTACATTCGAGATGTAGCAGATTCCAAGTCGCTGAATGATTTTCCTGAGCCATGTATAATTATCTCAGCATCGGGAATGATGGAAGCAGGTAGAATAAAACATCATATCAAAAACAATATCGAAGACACTAATAACACCATTTTAATTGTGGGGTATGTAACACCTCATAGTTTAGGCGGAAAATTGAAAGACGGTTCAACCGAAGTGAGGATATTTGGTGAGCTATATACTGTAAAAGCGAAAATTGAAATCATAGACTCGTACTCGGCGCATGCAGATTACGAAGAGCTTTTACGTTATTTATTATGTCAAGATCCCAAATTGGTGAGTAAATTATTTTTGGTGCATGGTGAAGATGATGCGCTTTTTGAATTTCGTAATAAATTGACGGATGTAGGATTTGGCCATATATTTATACCGGATCTAGGTGAAACCTATGAAATTTAACTGATAAATATCATAAATTAGAACTGATAAAGATCAGTTAGCTTGCTGATAGATGTTTTTAAGGTGATGAAATACTCAAGGTAATTTTGACAATTCAAAACCAGCAAAATGAAATCAAATCTTAGTATTCATGATCGTGCTATACGCTTTGTATCAGGCGTAATAATAGCTGGATTATTTATTTATCAAAATTCGGCGTTAGCGGCCTTAGGATTGATTCCGTTTG
Organism: uncultured Bacteroidota bacterium; assembly: GCA_903881665.1. GTDB lineage: Bacteria > Bacteroidota > Bacteroidia > AKYH767-A > OLB10 > CAINEC01. The sequence goes on from CAIRUC010000001.1 coordinate 23,607, forward strand.
TTACAGGAGCTGTAGGTATTTGCCCATTATATGCTCTTATAGGAATCAGTACATTAAAGAACGACAATGCGTGAAAGTCTTTCGATTTTTCCAAATTTGGTAATTATTAATAATAATCCGTTATTTTTACTGCGGGTTCCCGACAGGAAACATTGATTTATGAACGACTTTGAGAAAGTAGAGTTATTAGATGCACTTTTCAAGCATGCAACAGAAGGGATTATCATTTCTAATTCAAGTGGAGAAATTTACTTGATAAATCCTTCATGCTCAAAAATGTTCGGATTCGAAATCTCTGATTTAATAGGGCAGAATATCGACATCTTGGTGCCTGACAATATTCATCATCGACATGCCAGTCATAGGGCTGATTTTATGGCAAATCCACATTCTCGTCCAATGGGCTTAGGTTTGGATCTTTTTGGCAAACGCAAAAATGGTACATTATTCCCCATAGAGATCAGTTTAAGTTCATTAATAAAAAAAGGCGAAAAATATGTTATTGCCTTTTTAATTGACATTTCGGTACGTAAGCAGATTGAGGCTTCGGTACATGAGAAGCAAAAGGAACTTGAAAAAGTAGCTGCGGCGCTTATTCGCACAAACGAAGAGCTTGAAAAGAAAGTTTCGGATCGTACAAAGGTATTACAAGAAGCGATACGGGAATTGGAGCGATCGAGAAATGAATTAAGTCAAGCGTTAGAAAAAGAAAAAGACCTTAACGACTTAAAATCGCGATTTATATCGATGGCTTCGCATGAATTCAGGACGCCATTAACCACCATTTTATCATCTGCGAGTTTGATTCCAGAATATAGTAAGCCTGAACACGAAGATAAAAGGACAAAGCATATACACAGGATTAAGTCGTCGGTAAATAATTTGAATGATATACTAAGCGACTTCCTCTCAATAAGTAAATTAGAAGAAGGTAAAATACATGCTGATTTCTACAAATTCAATTTAAAAGATTTGTTAGAAGAGATTAACAGCGACATGCAATTAAACGCAAAAGCAAATCAGAAAATAGTATTGGCCTATTCAGGATCAGAAATTGTAAATCTAGATCCTAAACTGATTAAAAACATTCTGATAAATTTAATTAGCAATGCAATTAAGTTTTCTTCCGAAAATAAAAATATTTACGTTAGTTGTATCATAAACGAAAGTCAAAGTGTAATTGAAGTTAAAGACGAGGGCATGGGGATAAGTGAAGATGATCAAAAACATCTTTTCGAGCGATTTTATAGAGGTAAAAATGCCTTTAATATACAAGGCACTGGATTAGGATTACATATTGTAGGAAACTACATTGATTTAATGAAAGGCCATCTCTATTTAAGGAGTAAATTAAATGAAGGCACATCGATTCAAATCACTTTTCCGAACCAAACACATTAAAAGAAGACTATGAAAAAGATTTTATTAATAGAAGATAATCTTGATGTAAGAGAAAACACGTCAGAGATTTTAGAGTTAGCGAACTATAAGGTCTTTACTGCACCTGATGGAAAAGAAGGCGTTGAAATTGCAAGACAAGAGCGCCCAGATTTAATCATTTGCGACATTATGATGCCAGGATTAGATGGATATGGTGTACTCCACTTATTAAGCAAAGATTCGGAGTTGTCATCGGTTCCTTTTATCTTTCTAACAGCAAAAGCTGAACGAAGTGATATGAGAAAAGGGATGGAAATGGGAGCTGATGATTATATTACCAAGCCTTTCGATAAAACGGAATTATTAAATGCAGTAGAAAGTCGTATTCGCAAATCGGATGCGCTTAAAAAAGAATATAATAAAGACTTCGACGGCCTCAGTAATTTTATTAGTGATGTTGCCGGAGAAAATGCATTAAAGAAATTCCTTGATGGCAAGAAGGTAAATCATTATAAAAAGAAGGAACGAATATATCAAGAGCATCACTATCCTAACGGTCTTTATTATGTGAAATATGGGAAAGTGAAAATTTACAAGACTCATGAGTATGGAAAAGAATTAATTACCGACTTATTAAAAGAAGGTGATTTCTTTGGTTATGTGGCGCTATTAGAAGAAAAGCCTTATGTTGAGTCGGCTGAAACGCTTGAAGAAACTGAGATTATTTTCATTCCTAAAGAAGAGTTCTTCAATTTAGTTTTTGGTAATCATTCGGTTACTAAAAACTTCCTTAAGATTTTGACAAAAGGAGTGATTGATAAACAAGAAAGATTATTAGAATTGGCCTATAGTTCTGTTAGGAAACGCACTGCAGAAGCATTAATCTTATTACAAGACAAATACAATAACGTTAATGGTGGGCAGCCTTTTTCTATGGCAATAGCGCGCGAAGATTTAGCCAATATAGTAGGTACAGCCACTGAATCATTAATTCGCACCTTAAGTGATTTTAAAGAAGAGAAACTCATTGAAATAAAAGATGGGAAAATTAAATTATTAAACGATCAAAAGCTGAGGAATTTAAAAGCTTAAAGTTTAATTACCGATAATAAAAAAGCCGATTCATTTGAATCGGCTTTTTTATTAAATAATTCATCTAAAAAAAAATTTCCTGAAATAAAATAAATTACTAATTTTTAATTAATCAATTTAATAAAACATTCACTAAAATAAAAAATATTTTTGGTGTCGAGGATTTACTTAACTCTATTATAATCCCGACGACAATTCGGCTCCTTCATCATTTTGTTGCGCAAGTGTCCAACTATCGGTAGCGGAAGTTTCTAACCAAACATTACCAGAACGACGAAACACTTGCACCGATAATCCATATTCTTTTTGAAATTTTCCTTCGAAATCAGAAACAGTCATTGATTCATTAAATTCAAGTACACCTAAACTCATCATTAATCTACAATCACGAACCATTTTATTTTTATCATATATTAAATTTTTGGCCAAGGCCTCCCCTATTCTATGCGGGATTTTAAAAAATTCAATTTTTAGATATGGAAAATAATCATTGAAATCGCTTTGTAAAGAAGATAGTCTTGTATCACTTCCAATTGTTAATCGCATAACGGCATCTTCTTTGAGGTTAAAGTACATATATTTTTTAGTAAGAATAACATTTATGCATTTAATCGACAAAGGTGAGTGTATAACAACACTATACAAATGACAATTATCAGCATTCGAAGATATTATTCGTTTAATGTCAAGAATTATTAATCATACTTATCAATTACATAGGTGTAAACATTGTGCTATTTTACACAATAATAAAAATCAAGCTAATTATAACGGTATATAGTTTTTCAGAATTGTATTTTTATTAGCTTTAAGCATATGTAGCTACATTTTTTTTATAGCGGTTTTTTTTATTTCGTTTGCTTCAATCGTTCGATACTATTTTTTATTTGATGGTTCAAAAATAGATTTTTTTAAATTTATTGTAACTGATAATAGTTATGGTAAAGAATAGTAATTATCATTATTGAGTTGCATCAAGCTGCTTTGTGATTTTGGTCATAAAAAAATGAATAGAGCTTAATTAATCTTGCATCATAAAATAAGATTTGTCATGGCCAACCTAAAGACTGATCAGAAAGTTAAGTGCTTTCATTGTGGAGAATATTGTGTAGGGGATACCACTCATTACGATGAAAAGTCGTTTTGTTGTCTTGGTTGTAAATTTGTATATGAAGTATTAAATGAAAACCAACTTTGTAATTATTACGAATTAAGTGATAGTCCTGGTACTACACGGAAAAATATTGAATTAGGTGAGCGCTACGCTTACCTCGATGATGAAGGTATACAGAATAAGCTCATAAAGTTTAGAGATGCAGAAACAGCTCATTTAAGGTTTCACGTACCTAATATGCATTGCAGTAGTTGTATTTGGCTATTAGAACATCTTCAGAAAATCGATAAGGGAATAATTCGTTCGAAAGTTGACTTTATTGAAAAGGAACTTTTTATTGTATATAAGCCAGTTGAAACCAATGTAAGGAAAATTGTGGAGCAATTATCGCTTATTGGATATGAGCCAGAACTAAACCTTAATCAAGTAGATAAAGTAGCAAAGAAGAAAAAAGTTAGAACTAGGGTATTGAAAATTGGTTTAGCTGGATTTGCATTTGGCAATATTATGCTATTAAGTTTTCCTGAATACTTCTCGGGAGGAGTTTATACTGGTGAAGATTTTCGAAAAGTATTTGGTTATTTAAACTTTGTATTAGCCTTACCTGTTTTCTTGTATTCAGCAAGTGAATTTCATTTAAATACGATCAGAAGTATTCGACAGCGTACAATAAATATTGATGTGCCAATTGCTATAGGAATAGTAGCCATGTTTTTAAGGAGCAGTTATGAAATATTTTCGGGTACTGGAGCTGGATACTTTGATAGCATGACAGGATTAGTATTTTTTATGTTAATAGGAAGAAATTTTCAAGATAAAACGTATGAATGGTTATCGTTTGATCGTGATTACAAGAGCTACTTCCCTATTGCGGTTACTCGTTATCGGGGACAAATAGAACATACGATTCCAGTAAATGAGATTCAGATAAATGACCGATTAAAAATAAGGAATCAAGAAATCATTCCTGCCGACGTACTTTTATTAAGTAAAAATGCTGAAATTGATTACAGCTTTGTATCTGGGGAATCGACACCCGTAAATATCAGAAAAGGAGAACGAATTTTTGCAGGCGGAAGACTTCAAAGAGGACCTATTGATGTTTTAGTACAACAAGAAATTTCGCATAGTTATCTCACGCAATTATGGAATCAGTTACCTGATAAAAGCAGTAGGAAGAGCGGATTTCAGCAAATGGTAAGTATTATAAGTCGTTGGTTTGTATTAGGAACAATAACCATAGCAACTATATCCTTTGCCTATTGGTACAATATTGATATTACAAGAGCCGTAAATGCCTTTACTGCAGTATTAGTAATAGCCTGTGCTTGCGCTCTAGCCCTCTCTGCCCCTTTCACTTTTGGGAATATGCTTAGGATCTTAGGGAAAAAGGGGATTTACCTTAGAAATGCTGATGTATTAGAACGACTTGCTGATATTACCTCTGTTGTTTTCGACAAAACAGGCACCCTTACAGAGCTAGAAAGCACTGTCGTAGAATTTCATGGAGATGATTTATGCGACGAAGATCTCAGAAATATATTTAGCATTGCATCGAGCTCATCGCATCCTTTAAGCGTGCTTATTTGTAAGCAACTAAAATCATTTTCGAATCGCGACAATATTCAAAATATAAATGAGATACCTGGAGCCGGAATTGAAGGTTATGTAAATAGTAATTATATAAAACTCGGAAACCATGCTTTTGCAGGAATAAATTCGGTTGATAAAACAGATTTCAAAAATTCGCGAGTACATGTTAGAATAAATGACGAAACAAAGGGGTATTTCCTTTTTCGAAATAAATACCGAATTTCTGTAAAAGAAGTAGCTGATAAATTAAGTCAGAATAACTATCAACTTTCTGTAATAAGTGGAGATCATGAAGGAGAGCGGCCTTATCTTGAAAAAATGCTAAATAATAAATCGGCGCTTTTATTTAATCAGCAACCATCCGACAAATTAAATTACATTAAATCGCTTCAGGATAAGGGACACAAAGTAATGATGGTTGGAGATGGATTAAACGATGCTGGCGCATTATTACAAAGTAATGTTGGGTTTGCATTATCATCCGACATTAACAACTTTACTCCCGCCTGTGATGGAATTATTTTAGGGCAACATTTTAACAAATTGGCTGAAGTAATAAAATTTGCAAAAGCAGGGCAACGAATAATTATTATAAGTTTTATAATCTCCTTATTCTATAATGCATTAGGATTATGGTTTGCTGTGCAAGGAACACTATCGCCTGTTATAGCAGCCATCTTGATGCCCATTAGTACGTCATCCTTAGTAATATACACCGTTATTGCAAGCTCTATTAAAGCACGACGTTTAAAGCTGAGATAATTCATTTTATTTATTAGCTGATATTTATCAGTTCAGTTCCTAATGCCAGTCATTTATTACCTAGGCTAGTGCAATTAGTTTTGTGAACACTATGCAAGTAATTCTGATATTAATCACCGCGAGTTTATTAGTTGCAACAGGGTTTCTGATAGCCTTTTTATGGTCTGTGAAAACAGGACAATACGAAGACGATGTATCGCCTGCTGTTCGCATATTATTCGATGACGAAACCAACCAATCTGATAACAATTCTAAATCTTAACATTTTATGACTATCGAAAAGTTTAGTTATGATAACCGCATAGTACGCAATTTCGCAGTTGCCACTATGGTATGGGGTATCGTAGGCATGTTAGTCGGCTTAATAGCTGCATTGCAAATTCCATTCCCCGGCCTTAACTACGGTCCACTACTAACCTTCGGACGTATTCGTCCGATTCATACCAATGCAATCATTTTTGCATTTGTTGGTAATGGAATTTTCATGGGGTTATACTACTCCTTGCAGCGATTATGTAAAGCCAGAATGTTTAATGATGTACTTAGTAAACTACATTTTTGGTTATGGCAGTCGATTATTGTTTTGGCTGCGTTAACATTAATTACAGGTCATACCACAGGAAAAGAGTACGCTGAGTTAGAATGGCCGATCGACATTTTAATTGCCGTAGTATGGGTGATTTTTGGAGTCAATATGTTTGGCACCATCATTAAAAGAAGAGAGCGTCACTTATATGTAGCCATCTGGTTTTATATAGCAACTGTAATAACAGTAGCTGTATTACACATTGTTAACAGCATTGAAATTCCTGTTAGCATTTTAAAAAGCTACTCGGTATATGCAGGAGTTCAAGATGCATTAGTGCAATGGTGGTATGGTCATAATGCGGTTGCATTTTTCCTAACAACACCATATTTAGGATTGATGTATTATTTTGTACCGAAGGCAGCTAATCGTCCTGTGTATTCATACCGACTTTCAATTATTCACTTTTGGGCATTAATCTTCTTATACATTTGGGCGGGCCCGCATCACTTGTTATATACAGCGTTACCTGATTGGGCACAATCACTTGGAACCGTATTCTCAATTATGTTAATAGCGCCCTCGTGGGGAGGTATGATTAACGGATTGCTTACGCTGCGCGGAGCTTGGGATAAGGTACGAGAAGACGTTGTATTAAAGTTCATGGTTGTTGCCATCACTGCTTATGGTATGGCCACATTTGAAGGACCGATGTTATCATTAAAATCAGTAAATGCAATATCTCATTTTACTGATTGGACCATTGCTCACGTACACATTGGAGGATTGGGATGGAATGGAATGTTAACCTTTGGTATATTATACTGGTTGATACCTCGCATTTTTCAAACCAAATTATATTCAGTTAAAATGGCAAGTTTTCATTTCTGGATTGCTACACTAGGAATTTTATTCTATACAGTTCCGATGTATTGGGCTGGGTTTACTCAATATTTCATGTGGCAAGAATTTACACCAGATGGAGTATTACGTTATCCTAATTTTCTTGAAACAGTAACGCAACTTATGCCGATGTACAAACTACGTGCATTTGGAGGCTTCTTATACTTATCAGGAACAATAGTGATGGTATACAATTTAGCTAAAACAATGATAGCAGGAACGCTCTTAGCAGAAGAACCAGCAGAAGCACCAGCATTAGAAAAACTAACAGTAGAGCCTACAGGGCATTGGCATCGTTGGATTGAACGTCGTCCGGTACAAATGTTATTATTGACTACTATATTAATTTTGATTGGAGGCATGGTAGAGATGATTCCTACATTCATGATTAAATCAAATATTCCTACCATTGCAAGCGTAAAACCATATACACCACTTGAATTACAAGGACGTGATATTTACATTCGAGAAGGTTGTTATACATGTCACTCGCAAATGGTTCGTCCGTTCCGCCACGAAACAGAACGTTATGGAGAATATGCAAAAGCAGGTGAATTTATTTATGACCATCCATTTCAATGGGGATCGAAAAGAACTGGACCAGATTTATTACGCGAAGGCGGAAAATACCCTAATGTATGGCATTATAATCACATGATAGACCCGCGTACTATGTCGCCAGGATCCATCATGCCAGCCTACGAATTTTTATCTGAAAATAATTTAGATACAGCATCCACTCCAGCAAAAATAAGAGCGATGATTACATTAGGAGTTCCTTATTCTGCTGGATATGATAAACAGGCAAATACAGATTTAATGACGCAAGCCAATTCAATTGCTGCAGATTTAAAGACAAACGGAGCGCCAATTGAAAGTAATAAAGAATTAGTGGCGCTAATTGCTTACTTGCAACGTCTAGGAATTGATATTAAGGCAGAAAAAATTGTTGGTGCTAACTAACACTAAAAAAGAGAAATTATGTTTCGTCAATATTTAGATAAAATTGCTGGTGTAGGAATCTATCCAATGTTCTCGCTAATAGTATTCTTTTTGTTTTTCATTACACTTATAGTTTATGTAACGAAAGCCGACAAAAAAGAAATGGATCATCATAGCCAACTACCACTTCAATCAAACGAAGATCCCAACACTTAAAAAAAAACAGTATGAAAAATAGATATCGTATCATACAGATAATAATGCTTTGCCTGTTCGCTACAGGAAGCTTAATGGCGCAGGCACCTGCAGATACTGCGGCAATGGCAGCACCAACAGGAGAAATTCCAACTATCTTCTATAATTGGAGCTTTTATTATATCTCCTTTTTATTCATTGTAATGTTTATTGCAATTGTAGTAATGGCCAGAGTAATAAAAACGATTACAAAAGGAATGTCTCTAGCTGATGCTATCAAGGAAGATACAACCTTTAAAGCAGAAGTATCAACGGAAAGCTTCTGGCAGGTAATCGATCGTAAATTCTTAACGAAAGCGGTTCCTATTGAACAAGAAGCAGATGTTTTACTTAATCATGATTATGATGGCATTAGAGAACTCGACAACGCTCTTCCTCCTTGGTGGGTTTGGGGATTCTATATCACTATTATATTTGCTTTTGTATATTTTTTCAACTACCAGGTATTACATACTGGAGTATCACAAGCGCAAGAATATACTAATGAAGTAGCTCAAGCTGCAGCACAACAAACCGAGCGAAATTCAAAAATTGCTGACATGGTAACTCCAGAAACAGTAACGCTACTTACTACACCCGAAGGAATATCGGCAGGTAAAGAAACATTCATTAAAAATTGTGCAGCTTGTCATGGTCAAAATGGTGAAGGTATTGTAGGTCCAAATCTAACTGATGAGTTTTGGATACATGGAGGAGGAATAAAAAATGTATTCACAACTGTTACTAATGGTTATCCTACAAAAGGAATGATTAGTTGGAAATCTCAATTATCACCTAAGAAAATACAAGAGGTAGCCAGCTTTGTTTTGAGTTTACAAGGAACTAAACCTGCGAATGGAAAAGCGCCACAAGGCGATGCTTGGGTTGATACAACAGTGACCAAAGACAGTATTGCTACTAACCCTGCTGCCGACAGTATAGTAACGGCAGAAAAAAAATAATTTTAAAATAAATAAAAAACGTGAGTATCTCATCGGAATCTTTCGAAAATAAAGATCAGGAATCTTTTCGCGATAGTTTTGCTACTATCAGTAAAGAAGGAAACCGAAACTGGATTTTCCCGAAGAAACCAAAAGGCTCTTTTTACAATAAAAGAAGCATAGTAAGTACTGTTCTACTAACACTTTTGTTTAGTGGGCCGTTTATGAAATATGATGGACATCCATTGATGTTATTTAATATTTTAGAACGTAAATTTATTATCTTCGGAATAGCATTTTGGCCACAGGATTTTCACCTGTTCGTACTAGCGATGCTCACGTTTATTGTTTTTATTATACTTTTCACTGCCTTATTTGGAAGGATTTGGTGTGGATGGGCTTGCCCTCAAACCATATTTATGGAAATGGTATTTCGTAAAATAGAATACCTAATTGAAGGCGACTATATGCAGCAGAAAGCGCTGAAAGTTGCTCCGATGAGTGCTCGAAAAATAGGAAAAAAATTATTAAAGGCGTCTCTCTTTTTTATTATTTCTTTTTTGATAGCCAATACATTTTTAGCATATATTATTGGTGTTGATGAGTTAAAGGCAATTATAATTGATGACCCATTAAAACATAGCGGAGGCTTATGGGCTATATTAGTATTTACCGGAGTATTCTTTGGTGTTTACATGAAATTTAGAGAGCAAGCCTGCTTAATAGTTTGCCCTTATGGTAGGTTGCAAGGGGTATTATTAGATAAAAATTCGGTTGTAATTGCATACGATTACAAGCGTGGTGAACCTAGAGGAAAAGTAAAAGAAAATAAAACGGGTGATTGTATCGACTGTCATGCATGCGTACAAGTATGTCCAACAGGAATTGATATTAGAAATGGTACGCAATTAGAATGTGTAAATTGCACCGCTTGTATTGATGCTTGCGATTCGATAATGGAAAAGGTCAATAAACCGAAAGGATTAATACGCTATACGAGTGAAGAGGCCATTGCTACTGGAAATAAATTTAAAATAACATCTAGAATTATTGGATATAGCATTGTGCTTACACTATTATTCGGAACATTAATCACCTTGATGTCGATTAGAACTGATGTTGAAGCCATTATTTTGCGCACACCTGGAATGATCTATCAAAAACAAACAGACTATTCCTACTCCAACTTGTACAATATTAACATCGTAAATAAAACTTTTAAAAATCTGCCCATTACACTTGAACTAGCCGAACCAAAAGGGGTAATAAGATGGGTTGGCGATGGCATTCAAAATTTAGATGCACAAGATGTAAAAGATGGAGAATTCTTTGTTATTATTGATCAAGCGGATATTAAGGTAACAAAAACGAAATTAAGAATACTAGTAAAATCCGGAAACAAAGTTGTTGACGAAGAGAGTACTAATTTTATCGGACCTGTTAAATAAAGAAAAAATGAATTGGGGATATAAAATAGTAATTGTATATTGTCTGTTTATGGCAGGAATACTAACAATGGTTTATAAATGTACACAGCAGAATGTAGATTTAGTAGCAGACAATTATTATGATCAGGAAGTACAATATCAAGATCAATATAATCGTATGCAGAATAGTAATCATCCTGAAAATAAGCTTGTGATAAATGCTATGTTGGGCTCAGCAGAAATTCAGTTTCCTACTGCTTATTTAAACTCGAAGGTAGAGGGGAATATTACTTTTTTCCGACCTGATAATAAAGCTCTCGATTTTTGTACACCTATAGCATTATCATCGGGCGTTCAAAAAATTCAATCGGAAAAACTCACCAAAGGTTATTGGAAGGTTCAAATTTATTGGAATGCCAACGGCAAGCCATTCTATCAAGAAAGTAAAATACATATTTAATAATTGATGGATTTTTATCTTTTATCAGCATTATCGGTTGGATTCTTCGGAAGTTTTCACTGCGCAGGAATGTGTGGCCCATTAGCTTTGGCCTTACCTACTCCAGGAACAACAAATCAATCCTTATTAGTTGGACGTTTATTATACAATTTCGGTAGAACAGTTACCTATTTTATTCTAGGGTTAATTGCGGGCATAATAGGACATACCTTTTCCATAAAGGGACTACAAAGCGATATTAGTATTGTAGCAGGAATATTGATAATTATTGTTGTTTTATTTTCTAACGGCTCCATATTAAAAAAAGTAAATTCAAATTTAGTGGGAGTCTCTTATCATGTTAAAAAGAAATTAGGATTTTTATTAAAGAAGCACTCTTATTCTTCATTGTTCTTTGTTGGAATATTAAATGGTATTTTACCATGTGGATTTGTATATTTAGCAATGGCTGCTACAGTAAGTTCGGGTAGTATTTTTAACGGAGGGCTTTATATGATTTTGTTTGGATTAGGCACATTACCTATGATGCTTATGATATCATTATCGGGAAGTATTATTAGTATTAAAGCAAGAACTTTGGTAAATAGACTTTCACCAGTAATAGCAATTGGGTTGGCCTTATTTTTAATACATAGAGGAACATCGTTAAGGAATGAGGAAGATGATTGTTGTAAGAAGCATAAAATAAGTCAAATGAAAATATTGATTTTGCCCATCACTTAATTGAAATTAACTAGCTATAATTACAAATAAAAAATCCCCTCATGCAGGGGATTTTTTATTAAAAATATTCGTATTCCTATTAATCTACATTAATAACAAACATAGGAAGATCGGTTTTAAATGCAACACTTTTAGTAATTGAAGGATTAAGAATAGATTCTAAAAAATTACGATGATGTGTTGCCATCGCTAAACAATCTATTTTCTCTGACTTCAAGAAAAAAGTAATGCCATCTGCGATATTTGCATCATAGCAAACGTATCCTTTCATTTTTGGATATTTAACAAACTGTTTTATACGCGCCGTGATTCGTTCAAGATCTTTTTCATCGTGAACTAGGAAATGATTGTCTACATTTAGAAAGATCATTTCGGACCTAAACATTTTTGCCAATTCGACTACTTTTTCCGATCGCATTAAATTTTCTTCTGTTAAATCGGTAGTATAAACAATTTTTTTAAAGCCGGTAAATTTAGCTTTGGGAGGAATAATCATCACTGGGCAAGTGGCTTCTTTCAGAATTCGCCCCGTATTACTACCAATTAAGAATCGCTCTACTGACGAGGTGGTAGTACTTGATAAAAAGATAGCATCCACTTTTTTTTCAATAGCAATTTCCAACGTACGAGCAGAAGGAAGACCTTGTTGAATAATTAACTCAACAGGAATACCTTTTAATTTTTCAGCAATTTTAGAATAAAACTTCTTCAACGAATTAATTGAATTCTCATACATCACCTCATAATCGACTTGAACAGATGAAATAGTTACATCTGTATAAATTACAGGAGTTTCATAGCAATGCATCAACAATAATTTACTTTTGTAAATGCGAGCCAAAGCTCCTGCATACAGAACCGCATTTTCAGAACCTTTAGAGAAATCTGTAGGACATAAAATCAGTTTCATAGAATTGATATTTTTAAGTTTTACACTTAATGCAATTTATGTTTCTTGTTAACGATAAGGTTTGCTTTTGTCCATTCAACACTTTTTACAAAAGGTTTTATTCGAAACGCACAATTGTTCACACTGCAAATATCACACGGTAATTCTTCATTACAGGGGTCGGTATGAACAAATAATTCAACAGAATGATTAAAATCACGATTAAGTTCAGTTTCGAGCAATTTTACCTCTTCATGCACTTTTTCTAATGTTAAATAAAAAGGTAATGTTAAATGGCAATCGACATGTAAATAATGTCCAAATTTTTGAGACCGAAGATTATGAACATCGATCCAATTAGCATGACGATTTTTTTGAAGTGAAGAAGTTATGTTTTCGATGGATACTACATCTGCTTTATCAAGTAAACGATCAATTGATTCTTTTGTGAGTTTATAACCACTCATCATAATATGAATAGCAAGAACAATTGCTAATACAGGATCAATCCATGCCAATCCAGTTAAATGGTACAGGCCTAATCCAACAATTAAACCTACACTTGTTAACGTATCAACGTGAAAATGTTGTCCATCGGCAATTAGTGGAAGCGAATTCAACTCCTTTCCTTTTCGCTTCATATACGTTCCAATAAAATACATAGCGATACCTGAAATCGCTGTAAGTAAAATTCCCTCATCTACATTATCGAGCGTATTTGGGTGAATTAAATTATATCCCGATTTAAAAAGAATATAAACTCCAGTTCCAATAATTAGTGCTCCCTCAAACCCTACAGCCAAGTATTCAATTTTTCCATGACCATAAGGATGATCATGATCGCGTAGTTTAGAAGAATAATAGATACTATAAAGCGTAAATGAACTAGTAGCAATATTGATAAGCGATTCGAGTGCATCTGAAAGCACGGCATTTGACATAGTAACTTTATATGCAACGAACTTAATTGCCATAATAATTACAGAGAAAACTAACACCAAACGCACAGCGAATACCTTAGAACGGATATTAAATCCGGAAATAGAATTTGTCATATTATAAATTTAGTAATAGATACAATGCCAATAATACCTACTAAAACTAGTACAATTTTACGAAAGTAAAGCTGACTAATTTTATTTAATAAAATTTTTCCTATCCAACTTCCTAAGAATGAAACGATAATTAATCCTGGTAAGTACCATAAATGAGAAGAATTAATGAAATCATCGAACCAATAGATAAATGAACGACTAAAATCGACTCCCATATCGATGGCTGCAGATGTACCAACAAAAAAATTCTTTTCCAGATTAAAAGCCGCCATTGCAGCTCCTCTTACGGCGCCTCCAGTGCCAATTAATCCAGCCAAGAAGCCTGCAACTGTACCACCTTTAATAGCGTTTTTTTTAGAAGCCTCAAAAGTAACATCAGGGTAATTTAAAAAGTAAAATGAAAACGCTACTAAGAACGCACCCATAATTAATTCAGCATAATAAAACGACAATTTGGTGGCTAATAATCCGCCCGCAATAACACCAATTACACTTGGCAAACCGAACAAAAGAAAAATTCTTTTATCTATAAACTTTCGAAACATTATTAGTTTAGCCATATTGCTGAAAACATGAAAAAAAGCTGTTAAGCCAAGTACAACTTTTGGTTCAAAGAAGAAAGAGGCGATTGGCACAAAAAAAACCGAAGATCCAAATCCCCCGATGGTACCTACTATTTCACTCAATAGCGCAAGAGTATAGAATACAATCATAATGAGCGAAGATAAGGTATATAAAAAAATGAAAGCTGCACCTAAGGTACAGCTTTCCCCAAACCTGCAAACTATGAAACTACTATAATTTCACGGCTGATACGATGATCAGCGGAACAAACGTACGAAGATATCAGGTTGAAAAGAATGATATAACAGATTAAGAAAGTTGATTAATATCAGTTTTAAAAAATTGTATTAATAAGAAAAACAACTATTCCATCGTATTTCATTCCCACTATTATCAATTGCAATTATATCTACTTTTACAGGACCAATGCAATCAATAATCATTGGTACTATTAGTGCGTCATTTTTTGCATCCCATTCGCAAGGTTGCCAAATACCATTTACAAAAGCATCCGCTTTTTTTACTCCCGACAAATCATCGATAATTTTAATAACAAAAACAGTATTCAATTTAGAAACTGCATCAACTGTTTTAACAACAGAAATAATTGTGGGTGCCATACTATCGATCATCAATCTATAATTACCGAATACACGTAAACTCCCTTCCAAATGATCTTTCATTTTTTTTAATGGAATTGCGCTTCCGTTAGGTTTTCCAATTACATTAACCTCAGAAAACCAGTAATTATATTTTGAATTTGGTTTATAATTAAAGGATACTGAAATTGGTTTTTGCAAGGCGATAAGCGGAGAACCCAATGAAGCCGAAACAATATTTTTCTTAATTAAAAGATTTACATCAACTTGGGTATTTTCATAAACTGCCCCTGGTGGAATTTGTAGTTTAATTCGATCGGCGAACAGGTTAGCCCCTTTTTCAACTGATACATTGTAATGATTTTTATCGCTAATTACAGGAAGAAATCCTGCTATATCATCTGCCACACTATCGGCTTGAAATACCCAATTATAAGATGTTGCATTCCCATAAAAATCGGTTAAGTATAACTTACAATTTACAGGGATGTAATCGAGAACGAGCACTCCCCTGTTTTTATTTTTCTGGAAAACAGAGAAAGTATTTCCTTCCGTTTTAAAGCAACGTTGCCATTCGATATTGTGCAATTTTAGTTCACGATAATCGATGTAGGCATTTACCAGTTTCGATTCACTGAAATTAAAACGGTTGAAATTCACATTATACAATGTATCGTTATCGGCAATGAATGCAATTGAGTATATGCCTAAAGAAGAAGAGCTATCTGTATCAATTCCTGAAAATGCAGGAAAATATACATCAGGGCAAACGTGAAATGTATCGGGGAAAGCCGAAATAATGGTAGGTATTGGACGAGATCCAGCTTGAAAAAAAATCCCATTTCGTTCAACATACCAAGCTATTTTTGAAATTATGGGAGAAACGGTATCAATAATTGGTAATCCGAAGCCCATCGGATTTAATGGTTCTTCGGTATCACGATCGCGAATTTCGAAGTGCAGATGAGGAGCTTGGCTTCCACCAGAATTACCGCTTCGACCTAATAATTGCTGTTGTTGTATTGGAAATCGGTTTGAATCGGGATAAAACTCCATATCAAATGACTGCGTGGCTCTTTGAATTGAATCGACAAATGCAGCGATGGTATTATTAAAACTGCTTAAGTGTGCATAAACGGTTGTATAACCTTGAGGGTGATTTATATAAAGAACTCGTCCGAAGCCAGTAGCACTTATTTTAATACGAGAGATCCATCCGCCGCCGGCGGCTAAAACAGGAAGACCTTCGGCGCCATTTGTTTTAAAATCGAGGCCAGAATGAAAGTGATTCGACCTTATTTCGCAGAAATTTCCTGCCAATTTAAGCGGAATTTGGAGTGGAGAACTAAAAATTGGAGGTCGATTTTGGGCATTTGCAGATGAATCGGCCAATAAAGAGCCCATCAAAATGCACATAATGAAAAAAAACTTCCGCAATAAATTCATGGGATAAAAATACAATAAGGAAACCAAATAAAGGTAAACCTAAGAAATACTAGCGAAACACTTGGTTGAATTAAAAGATTAAGGTACATTTGCTTCGTGCTTCAAAATCACATGATTACAAACGAGAATATTCAGCAGATAAAGAACATGCAGCAGCAACTTAAAAGGGTGCTGAATCATTATCGTATGGTGGAAAAAGAGAACGCACAATTTAAAATACTTCATCAACAGTTGGAGGTTGATAAACAATCTGCAATGAATGAGGTAGAATTGCTAAGAGAACAGTTGAAAACAGTTAAATTAGCGCAGGCTTTGTCGGGGGCTGGTGACCAAGACCAACGACAGCTTAAATTACAAATCAACAGCTACATCCGCGAAATCGATCGTTGTATTGGGTTGTTGAACAAAGATTAACAGGTGAGCGAAACCATCTCCATAAAAGTACAAATAGCAAACAAGACATATCCTTTAAAGGTGAGTCCTGAACAAGAGAATATTTTACAAAGAGCCGCGCAATTAGTCAACGAAAGATTAAAGACATACGAAACGGCTTATAACGTTAAAGACGCTCAAGATTTATTAGCTATGTGTGCACTTCAACAATCGGCAGAGCTGTTAGGTGCAGAAATAAAAATGGAAGCCAAGGAAGCAATTATTCAAAAAGAATTGGGAGCCCTTTCGGAATTGGTAAAAGCATTTGGACCTGATAATCAATAATTCGTTCTTTGATCATCACCCGAGTTCGGGAATAAGAAACCCGCATTCCATTCTGGTCGCAGATTAAAATCAACATTACAACCATTAGGAGGCATTTCGCGCTGCAGAGGGCAGGTTCTCTTCGAGAGAATAGCGCAAAACAGCTGGGTGTACTCCGACCCTGTCTATAGGGTTTTAATTCTCACAGAGTGGATGCGGGTTCTTTATATTAACACAAACACGAACAAAAAAGGTTCGTTTATCACTATATAACAATAACAACAAGTTTTAATTAATTATGGATATTACGATAATTATAGCGGGGCTGACAGGATTAGCGATAGGCGCTGTTTTAGCATACCTACTTACACGAAAAAATACCGATGCAATAGTAGCAACAGCTGAAGAAAAGGCGCAAGCAATCATAAAAGATTCACAAGCGAAAGGCGAAATCTTTTTGAAAGACAAAACGATGGAAGCAAAAGAGCGCTTCTTTCAAATGAAAACGGAGCACGAAAAGCACATCACGGAAAAGGACAAACTCATTTTAGCAGCTGAGAATCGCATAAAGCAAAAAGAGACTACATTAAATCAGCAATTAGAAGCTTCTAAGCGTAAGCAAACTGAAGTAGAAACTATACAAACGAATTTAACTTCTCAATTAGAAGTATTAGATCGTCGCAAAGAAGATCTTGAAAAAGCGCATCAGAAGCAAGTTCATGCCTTAGAGAAAATAGCTGGATTATCGGCAGAAGATGCAAAGGCACAGTTAGTAGAAGCGTTAAAAGCAGAAGCTAAAACGGAAGCGATGGCGTTTATTAAAGATTCGATTGACGAAGCTAAATTGACGGCAAATAAAGAAGCGAAACGTATCGTAATTCAAACGATTCAACGTGTAGCTACTGAGCATGCAATTGAGAATGCGGTTACTGTATTCCATATCGATAATGACGAAGTTAAAGGACGCGTTATTGGACGTGAAGGAAGAAATATCAGAGCATTAGAAGCTGCAACAGGAATTGAAATTATCGTTGATGATACACCGGAAGCAATTATCCTTTCAGGATTTGATCCAGTAAGAAGAGAGTTAGCTCGTTTAGCTTTACACCAATTGGTGAGCGACGGCCGTATTCACCCGGCACGTATCGAAGAAGTTGTAGCAAAAGTGCGTCGTCAACTTGACGAAGAGATTATTGAAACAGGAAAAAGAACAGCTATCGATTTAGGAATTCACGGACTTGCTCCTGAATTAATCAGAATGGTTGGTCGTATGAAATACCGTTCATCTTACGGACAAAACTTACTCCAACACTCGAGAGAAGTAGC
>CAIRUC010000002.1 GCA_903881665.1 uncultured Bacteroidota bacterium
ACCTTAATTGAATCTAATTTCGCTTTCTTAACTTTCTTAGTTAATGAAAAGAATTTAGGCCAAAACTGAACAAATAATCCATTATTTTCAACTTGTTCAATACTTCTTGCTTTAATCTCAATTGATTCGCTATATGATTGATTTTTAGACCTGTATTTAAGTTTATTCAACTTAAATCCTTTGCCTGTTTTATCTTTTATAGCTTTAGATAGTGCGATTGTTGATTTACGAGCTTTAATAACATCCCTAAATCCGGAATCTAATGCTTCATCAGGCGCATTAATAATATCATCAGATATCTTAAGTTCATTGTTACTTTTCATTTCGCGCATATCAGTCTTCACGACATATCGACGTGCACTTTTCTCAATTATTGTAAATTCAGGAGTTTTAATATTTAAATCGAATAATTTATCGCCTATAACTTCTACTATTTTATTATACGCGTATCGATTCGCATTAAATATCTGATATAACTTCTCCTTCTGATGTTGTGTCGGATAAAGTCTTATTTTCATTATTCCGTTTATCATAGCCTCCTTTTTCTTTTCTGAATTGAGCTGACCGTCGACCATTTTGTCGGGCAACGAAGACATTAACGATGCTGAGTAGGTCCTCTTGTAGCTCTTCGGTTTCAAGTTCAAGTCCAGTACTGACTGGGTTTTCTTTACTGAGAACCAAGATTTTACACACATGGTTGATACACATTCTTTCAAACAATTCGTATCCGAACCTAAGAATACGGTCTTTGTAGGTAACCACAATTTGTCCGATTTCGCCACGACAGATTCGGTCCACCAACTTGGTGAAGCCGGGTTTAATGTAATTAATTCCTGACCCGATATCACTGATAATTTCTGCGTCAGGGAATCGTATTTTAAGTACTTCAATTTGTCGAGTAAGGTCGCCATCAACACAAAGTGTAAAGCTGCGGTTTTAATCTGATCAACACGTGCCTCTTCAGCCAAAAACACACGAAGTGTACGTTCTTTGAACAAGCGGTTTAAATCTGGGATAATAAATATGGGATAAATATAGGATACACTATGATTGGCACATCCCACAATATTCACTTAATTATATCTCATATTTAGCTCAAATTTATTATGTAACTAAAATGATATTTTTGCTTATATTTCTTGGTATTTCGCGGATTATATCATTTTGCCAAATTTGAATTTTTGTACTCTTAGATATTTACCACGATGTTGAAAGAATCGGGCCGCAGGTCTGCGTAAGGACATGGAACACGCCTGGATGATGCGTTAATTGGGAGTATGGCTAATCCAGCATACTTAAAAACCAACTAACATCAAAAACACCCTATTAACACCATATCGAAAAAATTGATATCTGTGTTGGTAAGTGCGTACGCGCACAAAAAAGAAGAGTTATGAACATGTGAACGTGTTAAGTTGCTCTCAAAATAAAACTTTTTTACCTATCGTTTTGAATATTGGGCTGGGAATCGATGACGATATACCGGAGTTTCTAATTCATATGTACCTTCTGTACCTTTAGGAACTTGGAATTCTTTATCGGCACCAGATGATGCATTGTTAAATTTATTCCACACATTTATTTTCGGTTTACGATTAATCATAAACGGTGTTCCACTTGGTTTAAATGGATGTGTGTATTGAGGTGTATTTTTAATCTTTTTCTTTAATCCAATCGCAACATCCGATGTTACATAATCATACCCATAATATTCAGCTTCAGCTTCTTCAGCCGTTTTACATATACCTGATTGATCTAGATGTGTTGTTCCCCATTTATCGGTTTTTTTATATAAATCTTTATTCATATCTTCAAACCCGGGTTGATACAAAATTGTTGCATCTAACGCAGTGTCAATATATGATTTTGATTTTTTAGAATCGTATTTATATCGTTTGTGTTGATGATTTTTGTGTTTAAATAATATAAAAAAGGAATATTGATAGTTGGTTTGGCTAAACTACACCACTCGTACATAGACGTGCATAGAT
>CAIRUC010000003.1 GCA_903881665.1 uncultured Bacteroidota bacterium
ATTAGGAGCTTAACGTGAACAATTTTATTTTAATTTTGCTGATGTAACCTATGTAATCGGTTTTCGTTTACATCTCTTGCAATAACTTTCTATGAAAAAAGCTCTCATTACCGGTGTTACCGGACAGGATGGCGCTTACTTAGCCGAACTTTTGTTATCAAAAGGCTATGAAGTGCATGGGATTAAACGCCGTAGCTCGCTCTTTAATACGCAGCGTGTAGATCATTTATACAATGATCCTCATGAGTCAGGCGTTCGATTTATTCTTCATTACGGTGATTTAACCGATTCTGTTAATATTATTCGAATTATTAGTGAAGTTCAGCCAGATGAAATTTATAATCTGGGTGCTATGTCGCATGTTCATGTTAGTTTTAGCTCTCCTGAATATACCGCCAATGCTGATGGTATTGGTGCTCTTCGTATTTTGGAAGCTGTTCGCATGTTAAATATGACTGATAAATGTAAAATATATCAAGCATCTACCTCTGAATTATACGGATTAGTGCAAGAAATTCCGCAGCGAGAAACTACTCCTTTTTACCCACGTTCGCCTTACGCTGTAGCTAAATTATATGCCTATTGGATTTTTGTTAATTATCGTGAATCATACAATATGTTTGCGGTGAATGGAATTTTGTTTAATCACGAATCCCCTTTGCGCGGCGAAACGTTCGTTACCCGTAAAATTACAAGGGCCGTTGCTCGAATTGCACTTGGGCTGCAAGAAAAAGTATTCCTCGGAAATTTGGATGCAAAGCGCGATTGGGGACATGCTAAAGATTATGTTGAGGCCATGTATTTAATGTTGCAGCAAGAGAAGCCTGAAGATTATGTGATTGCAACTGGAATTACAACTCCTGTGCGTGATTTTGTTATAATGTCATTTGCTGAAGTGGGAATAGAACTCGAATGGAAAGGCAAAGATGAACATGAAGTCGCCCTCATTAAAAAATGCAATAATCCCGAATTTCAAATTAAAGTAGGACAGGAAGTGGTGGCGATCGATAAACGATATTATCGTCCTGCCGAGGTCGATTTATTAATTGGTGACCCGTCTAAAGCGAATAAGCAGTTGAATTGGAAACCAAAATACGACCTTCCCGCCATCGTTAAAGAGATGGTAGCTTACGATCTTGAGGCATTTAAGAAGGATAAATACTTGCGCGAAGGTGGACACCAGGTTTTAAATTACCACGAATAATATCGATTTTGTTAACCATGAATAAGGATAGTAAAATATACGTAGCTGGGCACAGGGGTATGGTGGGCTCTGCTATTGTTAGGCGATTAAAGGCGGAGGGGTTTCATCATTTGATCCTTCAAACGTCTAAGGATTTAGATTTAAGAGACCAAAAAGCGGTTGAGTCGTTTTTTCAATCGCTAAAACCTGAATATGTTTTTCTTGCAGCAGCAAAAGTGGGCGGTATCGTCGCGAATAATACATATCGAGCAGATTTTATTTATGAGAACCTAATGATTCAAAGTAATGTTATTCATCATGCATATCTCGCTGGAGTAAATAAGTTGCTGTTTTTAGGATCTTCTTGCATTTACCCAAAAATGTGTCCTCAGCCCATTAAAGAGGAATATTTATTAAGTGGGCTCCTCGAACATACAAATGAGCCTTATGCAATTGCAAAAATTGCAGGTCTAAAAATGGCTGAATCTTATCGTAAACAATACGGCTGTAATTTTATAAGTGCAATGCCTACAAACTTGTATGGCCCCAATGATAATTATGATTTGCAGAATTCACATGTGCTGCCTGCATTGATTCGTAAGTTTCACGATGCAAAAGCCAATAATAGCACATCGGTTGAGATATGGGGAACAGGATCACCTAAGAGAGAATTTTTACATGTAGACGACCTTGCTGATGCCTCGGTTTTTTTGATGCAACATTATGAAGGTGATCAGCATGTTAATGTTGGTACAGGCGAAGATATTAGTATCAAAGACCTTGCTTTAATGGTGAAAGAATTAATAGGGTATTCGGGTGAATTAAAATTTAATTCAGATAAACCCGACGGAACACCTAGAAAGTTACTCGATGTAAGTAAGATTCACGGAGTAGGATGGAAGCATCAAATTGATTTAAGAGAGGGGATACAAAAAGTAATCATTGAATTAGAAACGAAAAAATTCGATTTTACGAGATAAAAAATAATGAGTTGAAAGGGAGGTCGATAGTCCTCCCTTTTTTATTTTTATTGTTGAAATAATTTTAATAAAAACACTCAGGACTTGCTCGGGTGAATAACATCGCGGTATACGTTCCCTTAAAGTCAGTTTTTAATGTTGTAGTGTGAAAATAGCTTAAATCATTCACTCACATTCCCTATTGAATCTCCTGTATTTTAATGTGGAACAGGGGTCTTCATTTTCTATAAAATTCATGCATCCAGCATATAGTTGTAAGGAATTTCTTATAATGCCCATTTTCAAATAAGTAAAAGAAATATTGCCAATTTCTTGCCTTTTGACCATTCGAATTTTTGCAAATTTATTGGTCCAAACAATATTTTAAACCTAAAAAAGAGCGATTATTAGGGCTAAAAAATAGTTTTCAATGCTTTTATGTTCATTTGTTAATCATTTATCTAATTGATATTCAATGGTAAATTGGTAAAGTGCAATCATTTATTTGCTGCATAATGAGATTTTTCTTGCATTGGATAAAAAATCGCCTTAAATTGCATCTATCATATCTAGAATATGAAATCGTTAAGCTTCTTACATTTTATGTTTATTACAATTACATATTATATTAAAAAGTAGGAACTAAATTAAAATAATCTATTGCCAGTTGTTTGAGATGATAAAAACTTACAGTTAATTTGTTTTTATTGACTATATATTTAGCCGAAAAAAATGAATTAAATTAGGAGTATTTTGTTGTTTTATTTAATATAATTAATAAAATTAATAAAGTGTTAAAAACGATTAAATCGCATTTTTGTGAATTCAGGTTCTTCTTGGAGAGGGGCTTGATGTTATGTGTTATCGTGATGTTCGTTTTAGGGCATTTGCTAACCTATTTCTCGCCTGAGAAAGCAGAGTTGTCTGCAGAAAATGAAATTTCTTCGTTTTTAGGTAATGTAAATGTTTCAGTCCCAAATTTAGTACCAGCCAATTCCTTTCAAGGTGCTCCCAATGCCAGTTTATTTAGGGGGCTTACACTCATAACTACCCCTTTTGCAACAAAAGGCACATGCATTTCGTCTAACGGAGGCTTTTCACCATCTATTGGATTACAACATGAAATCAATGGTTCATCCGCATTAATTAGGAATGAGCATCTATATAATAGTGAATTTCTGACCATCAACTTAGAAAATCTAAGAAATCGGTCATTAATAGTGAATAACGAGAACTTGCTGATTAACGTATGTTTTCTAGTTTGAAAAAGAAAAATTAAATAAACCAATAAATTATGACAAACAACTACAATCAAGGAACGCAACCATCTGTTCGAGCTAGCCTCGTTAGATGGTTGTTTGCATGTAGCACTATGCTACTTGTCTTGTTTGCAGGGTCAGCCTTCTCACAGGCTTGCTCTGGACTTCCGTCATCAGCAGGAACTGCTTCTGCTGTTGCAACGTCTATTTGTTCCGGTTCTACTGCTTCATTGTCAGTAACTGGTGCAACTGCCGACGACGGAGTCGTTTACCAATGGTACTCTACAACGAGTATGGGTGGACCTTACACTAATCTGGAACTCGGTGCAACGAACACTTCGTTCACCACGGGTTCGTTAACCTTCTCTACGTATTACGTTTTGAGTGTAAAATGTAGTAATACGGGAGACTCTGTGTTAACAAATGAAGTTGCTATAACAGTGCTTCCGAATTTACCGGTTAGCGTTGTCTTAGGGGCTTCTTCCTCTTCTGTGTGTTCAGGAACTGCGGTAACATTAACCGCAACACCTGTAAACGGAGGTTCACCAACTTACAGCTTCTATGTAAATGCTGTATCGGTGCAGACTAGTTCAAGTGGTTCATATACATATACTCCATTAAATGGAGATGTGGTTTCTGTTGAGATGAGTTCTACTGCTACTTGTGCAACAGGTTCTCCCTCTTCTTCTAATAGTATTGCAATAACAGTTATTAATTCAACTGCTTCTATTTCTGGCGCAACTTCTTTCTGCATAGGTGGTAGTACAACACTAACCGCTTCAACAGGCTCTTCTTATACATGGTCTGATAATTCAACAGACGCTACATTAACAGTAACTACAGCGGGTACTTATAGTGTAACAATTACAGATGCTAATGGATGTACTTCTTTTGCTTCTGTTAATGTTACTGTAAACGCACCTGCAGCTCCAACGGGCTTAGCGTGCTACGAAACGGCAACGTTTAATTCAACTACTTGCGCATGGGTTATAACCGGAGCTCAACCTGGTCTACCAACATTAGCTTGTTACCAAACAGCGAGTTTTAATTCATCTTCATGTTCATGGGATGTATCAGGAACTCAACCTGCACTTCCTACATTAGCATGTTACCAAACAGCTAGTTTCAATACAGGAACATGTTCATGGGATGTATCAGGAACTCAA
>CAIRUC010000004.1 GCA_903881665.1 uncultured Bacteroidota bacterium
GACTTCCCAAACGCGTTTCAAAACCAAAATGAAATTTTATCCCTACCAATTTATCCAGAAATGTTGGGTGACGCAGTGGCTCATGTTGCGAATACAGTAAAAAGTTTTTTAAAAACATAATTTTCACTTGAGTAAGATTTGACATATAAGGTTCTTAAAACTAAAGGATCTTGAAGGTAATTTTCGTCAAGTGACTTTTGAGAGTAAATATCAATTCCTCCGAGCCTGGCGCGAAATGCGAATATCGGTGGTTGAGATTTGCACTCCAACTAGCGCCAAGCAAATGCGCGTCTGAGAGTGTTATAGAAATTTCGCTCGACAAGAGCACATTACGAAATATAGAGTTGAACCTCTTAATTATATTGTTCTGCCACGGGACGCCTAGCTCAATGAACTGTATGTTAATTGGGTTTTACTTGCATTAATCTTTGATTAGATGCACAATAAAATCGCTTCTATTATCACTAGGAACATATCCGATTATTAAAGTACGTGGTAAGTTCGTCGAGCATCATAATCAAATCGTATGATTTGGTTTGAGAGAGAATTCAAACTCAAGATTGTCCAAAATATATGCGTTTAGCGCTACCATATCTTGAACGGTCTACCAGGCTCGGTTTGGTCGAAAAAATTTAGGGCAAAGACTTCATTATTGGTTGTCGATTTCACGCAAAAAATTCCAAATTGCGAAGATAAATTATTCTATTTTTCAAGAAGAAATAATACATTAATTCATTTTCAAGACATAAATAAAAGCGTGGTTTATAATTTACGCGCCAACCTTCACGATCCTAAATTCTCTCGTGTATCGCCACTCATGTCGTAGATGTTTGCGAAAAATTATGCGAAAACGGGTTGTAGGCGCATTCAATAATTATTTACAGGAAGTTATTTCTTTGCACGCTCAGATGTTAACCATTCACCCAAAACACGCTGTTTTGCAAGATGTCGAAGTAAACCGTTAGGTGTTTTTGGAGTTGACGCTGTAACGAAGGAATTAGAATTCCTCGCCGACCTTAAAAACCCGCTGTATTCAAAATCTGGATGTCAAGTACTTAATCCATAACTAAAAGTTTGATCCAATTATTCATATGCTCGGTTCATTTATGCGCTTCATCACATCGCTCAAGGCGGATCCATAATCCGTTACCCATTTATGATGCATTATCAGAGACACGCCCAGCGATTTAACAAAATCTTCAAAGAAGCATAGCTTAGACAACGCCTCGATAGTTTCTCTCAACTTCGCCAAAATGTTTTCTAGTGAACGATTTTACTAGTTATTTCACTCTTGATTAAAACTAACACTGCCCCTTCCTTAATGGGCCAAGGTTATTTTCTCATAAAGGGTTGGTTCTTAATTTATGTTTCATGACCAGTCAAAGAATTTAGCTTGATCGGTCTTCATTTCGCAAACACATACATGTCGCCTTCGTCAATCAAAAAACAGCACCAAGATAGCTCCGACGATTCTTTACCAAACCGAATATCAACATAACAACTTGTTGAAAACTTCATCTAACTTATATCAATTCAGTGGAATGGCGAACCCACTAAACACCAAGGTCTTGACGGTTTGGTTTCGGAAGGGATGTTCAGTCAAGTATTAGCAGATTGCTTAGGTTTCTAATGTTAAGGATTGCTCAGCATCAAGAACCAATCGAGATTCTATCCTTCCTGCAACACATGTAAATAGGAATAAATAAGGTATCCCCCACAAATAACCCTGTTTATTAACTAAAATAAATTGATAAAAAATTAATGCGATTAATATTGCAACTGCCGATCGATTATTTGTGGTGTCTTTATAAAATTGAAAAGTCTTTATCAATGAACGCACACTAAAAATTAGACACAAACTAATTGATAAAAATCCAGGTATCCCTAATTCGAAAATGGCATCAGCAAATAAGACGTGTGAATAGACCTCACTGCTAGCAGAAATAAAACTAAAGGCACCATAACCCAGTCCTAGAAAAATCCCAAAAGGACTGGAGGCCCAAGTTCCTGCTAAATTTAATATGTTGGAGAGTCGCCCAGAAGCACTACTTTGACCATAAAGTAATTGATCAAGTGAAAACCTATCACTTGATTTACCTTCTAGCAAACTGTTAAAAATAATATATGACAAGGACAATATAAATATCAAACCTAAAATCAAGGTGATAAAACCAAGTAAATTTTTTACTTTGCTAGTAATTGGTAGCATAAATAGTGAAATGATAATACTGAATATTAACTGTCCACGCGATCCGGACTGAATTGCAACTATGCTTCCCAATATTCCAGCAGTAATTCGCAGAAATAAAGTTATATAGCTTGAATTTGAACTACGGAAAAGTGAAGAAAAAATGATTAAAAAGCCTCCGAATTCGCCTGTTGCTAAAACGTTAGAACTCATAACACCGTCCAGTTTCATCACAAGCCGTCCACTTGTCATTTCAAATTGATTGTTGAATATAAAAACAAGCGCAATAGGAATGCTAATAATCAAAGTAATTGTAATTGATTGGTACAAATCATTAATTGATGTAATCAATAATGAACCCATAATAATAATAAGAACAAAATATGGTATTCCTGATAATATCTGTCGTAATCCCTCTACTTGACCCGGAGACCACACAAGGGTAAAAACGGACCACGCATATAACACGCAACATGCCAGCATTGATCTGTTGAAATAGCCTAATAAAAAATCATTTGTTTTAATTAAGCTAATAAGTACACAAATCAAAACAACTAATCCAATTGAATAATTTACTACTTCTAGGCCGAATCCGGTTTTTAAATACGGACTAAAGCTCTGTAATGCTTGTTCTAATGGAAACATTGTTAATAATAACACAAATGTTAACAATCTACTATAAAATGCTGCGATAAAACATAAAGTTCCAAAAATTATCAGCGATATTATTTCCAATTTGTATTTCTTTCAGTTTATTTCGTATTAATATTTATTTTAACTTATAATTATAATCATATTTATACATGATTTGTATTTTGGATAATTTATTTTCTTTTACATTTATGACTCAATTATAGAAAAATTTTACATACTCATCTTGTAGCCTACACAGGTTTACGTGTACATAAGTAACAGTAGTGTATTTAGGAGAGATTTTCCGCATTTCGAAACAAGAATCTCGCACTGTGTAAAATGAGATCATTCAAATAATTTATCCATAACGATATAGCTCTTTGGTTGGTTTTACAATCCCACATGCTAATAAGCTTGCAAGTGACTTGCGCCGAATGACAATCATGGACGCCACCCTTTGACAGATCAAACTGGAGGCTCATACGCAAAGACATTCAAATCCGATTTACATTTGCAATTTGCTTGTCAAACTTGATAAGCAGTATGACTCAAGTCTGCATAATTACGTTTGAGACGTCCGTTTATGTTACAAAATGAACTTTCTAAAGTGAGTAATGATTTATATATAATTTTGAAAACCAACCTGATCGTATATATAGAAGTTGCACGTATCTTGAATCAAGTTATCCTGATCCAGTTGGTTTAGGTCTTGATCAAGGCTCAATAAGTAATAAAAAATAATTTTAAAAGTCAATTTCGATTTCGTAATCCTTCCTTTTTTAACCATTGATGATTAAAAAGGATTTGACTTTCTTCATGCTTTAGGAAAAATTCAAATTATTTTAAACTAACGAATATATTACAAACTTGGAATCTTAAAGAACAAGATCTTCTCGAGCTAATTCTAATTGACATCTCTACACCGATTATTTCTTGTAAAGTAGGATGGTACTTTCAAGTAATTATAAAATAGATGAGTCGAGGAATCGAAGTGTATAGATCTCGCGCTTAGCGTCCGAAAGATAATTCATCCTATGTGAAGTTGCATCAAATAATTAAAATTTGAATTTTTAGACAAACTGATTTTTCTGGGCTTCGCAAGAGTTTTAATATTAAAAAATACTTGTTAAACGAAGAAAAATTATGTGAAGGTGACAGGATTTGTGTATCTTGTAAATTAAATAAAATGTCGATATAAGACTTGAGTATCCGAACTGATTAAGCTTAATATAGTTGCGACAATGTAGTAATTCGGATCAATTAATATGGCATCAAAATTTAATAGCGTTATTAAATTTTTACCGATAACTAACTCAGGCAAGATAGTTGGTCTGGCTGAGATCGAAAGAGATTTGGTGAGCGTGCTACTGCAACTGCGCGTTCTAGTTCGTTAAATCGCAGCACAATTAGCTGAAAATTATCGCTAAATCGACAGGGACGGAGTTTCTCGATTATGAACAAGAACAATCATAACGCTACATCAACATGTACTACGGTCTTTGCTCCAGAGACGCTTGCTACTAGGTGCCTGAAACATTTATATGGTTAGCGAATTGTATATCAGCGCAAAACCGTCATGAATTTGCATTAATTTAAATAGATTTTATAATGCGGAATCGAATTCATCATGAAATTATCAGATTTGATCCATGCTGAAAATTTTGAATGACATTTAAACAACACGAGAATGCAAGACGGGATGATTGACGCGTTGTTGGACATAAAAGACTTCGAGCCAATAAAGAACACAACAAACTCGAAAAAATGGACCATTGGGGAGTGCAAGAATATTTTCAACTGAATTAATTTTTGCACTAAAGATCTTATTAATTATGCTAAACTGAACCGCATTAATTGGAAGACCATTTTTTTTAAAATACAAACGAAGTTTATTTTCGATAGTGTTTGTAAATCCATCTTTACGCCTTGGCCAAACAATGTTGCTTGGAAGTGCGTTATTTGATAATGTTCTTAACAAGAATTTTCCAAATCCGTTATAAACAAGGCTTTTTTGTGGAAGTGAAAATCCAAGTTCTACAAGACGATAATCTAAAAAGGGACACCGTGTTTCAAGACCCACCGCCATAGAAAGGGCATCTCCGTAATGTAAAAGATTTGCAAGTCCGTTTCGGTGACTCAATAGAAGTGCTCGATTCATGTTTCCTGGCTGAATGGTAAGTTTAAATAATTCATTGTGTTTAGCATTAATAACACTTGAATGACCAAGCAGTCCAGAACTCCACCGCAGATTTTGCTTGGAAAATATTTTTTTGCTTGAATAACGTAGCCAATCTTGAATAATTCTAAATAGTCCATCAGCTCGTATTTCACTTTTTATAGTCAGCCAGGCTTGTTTAAAATTACGCTGAAGTAAATAATCCATCGTTGCAAATGGAAATAAATGTCGATACCCGCAAAGAAGTTCGTCTGCTCCTTGCCCTTCCAATAGTACTGTTAGGTTTTTTCGTGCCTCGCGACATATATTTAAATATGAAACAACTGCTGGACCGCTCTGACCTCCATCGAGATGATATATGCAGGTTTGAAGATCGTCTGTTACATGCTCTGTTGGTGCTTCTGAGATTGAATGCAAGGAGTGTCCAAACACCTTAGCTACATGTTCGGCTCGGGGAAGTTCCGATTTTTCTTTTGGCTCAAACCACGCAGTAAACACTTGTAGTTTTTTCTTAAAAACAGAACTTATTATCCAAGCTATAACCGACGAATCAAGCCCCCCCGAAAGGCTTAGTCCTAAAGGTACATCACTTCTTAATCGAATTTTAATGGCATCTTCTAATATAGATTTTACTTTAATACAAGCTTCTTCCAAACTAATTTTAAAACGTTTCGTTGGATAAAACCAGTAAGTTGTAGGGTTATATTTAAATATAGCATTTTGGCCATAATTGTAATACTGAAAACAAGCTTGACGAAAGCGGTTTATTCCTTCAAACCAAGAGTTTTCGCATTCTCCGCCAGTTGAATATTTCAAAAAAAGACCAATCGCATTCAAATTAGGTACTGGGATTTTTCCTAAATAAGCAATAATTCCTTTTGCTTCAGACGATAAAATTATTGTTTCGCCATCATCTTTAAAATATAGGGGTTTGACACCCCACCGATCCCGACAAACTAATGCAGATTTTTTTTCTAAATCAATAAATACAAATGCCCACATTCCATTGAGTTTGTTTATGGAGATTGTGCCCTGATGAATTAGTGCTTCGAGCAATACTTCCGTGTCTGAATTTGTTCTGAATTTAATGCCTTGGCCTTCCAATTCTGCCCGTATTTCTAGATAATTATATATCTCGCCATTAAATACAATACAGTAGCGACGACATGTTGACCAAAAAGGCTGATTGCTTTCTGGTCTTAGATCAATAACCGCCAACCGAAGATGTCCCACTGCAATTGTTCTTGTTTCATCGATCCACATTCCTGAGCCATCTGGTCCCCGATGAACCATCGCTGCGAGGGCTCTTGTTAATCTGGAGCTTATATCTTCTGGAAGTCCGCCTGTTTGTTTAGAAAATGCCACAAATATTCCACACATTTTTTTCCTAATCTTTAAAATTTTGCATTAAAATTTTTAATTTATTCTGATAACTCAATACACTATAGGAAAATTAGGCTATACCAATTATGAATATTACTAAATCTTTCGCTAGTATTAATTAGTAGTAATGTCCCAATCTTCCACAGTCATAGAGTATATAGATCCTATGAGTTTTGGCCGCGTTGCAATGCGCGGATCATTGTTGAACTCGGTGCAGTGGTTGATCAATAAGGCGTTCACCGCTGGTGCAATGTTTTTCATTGCGTATTTTTTAACGCCCGCGGAATATGGTGTTGGTGTCGGGTCTTTAGCCATCTTTCAATTTCTTTGTATTTTTCTGCCACTCACGGTTGGCGATGTATTGATCTCCCACCCAAAACGATTTGAGTTGCTTGCACCTAGCGCCGCGGGTCTTGCGCTGATTATTGGATGCTGTACTGCGGTCGTAACACTATTAAGCATTCCTGTTGTGATTCACTTTTACGGTGACTACCCAACCGGTTGGCTCATTGGTCTTTTAGCCGTTCAAGCAATTCGCCCAATCATTGAAGCCAAATTTGTGGTTCCCCTTTCCGCAATGCGCCTGAGCCTGGCATATCCAAAGATGGCCTTTATAGATGGTGTTGTTCAAATGGGCGCAACCCTGCTCTCGGTGGTCATGGCTATTTTGGGTGGTCGTTCTGCATCACTAGTTGTTCCTCAAATTGTAAATGTTGCAGCAAAAGCAACTTGGTATTCACGCCTAGCTACCGTCCCACATTCTGCGCGCTTTCACCCAAAGCTGGCGTTGTATTTGTTTAGGTCGTTTGCAAAAGCCGCTAGTGCCCAATACATACACAACGTCATTGTGATGTTGGAAATATTGGTGCTCGGCTTTGTATCGGGCAAATACGAAGTCGGCTTGTTTGGCTTGGCATTTAGTATTGCTGGACAAGCCAACACCGTGATCGCGTACCAACTAGGCGTTGTACTGCAGCCAATCTTTGGTCGCTTACAAGATGATCCCGAGCGACAAGTTGCTGGATTTCTCAAAGCACAACGCGTGCTCAGCGCGGTGTGTGTGCCAATTTGTTTCACGCAAGCTGTGCTTGCGGAGCCGTTGTTTCGGCTTGTACTAGACGCCAAGTGGCAACCAGCCATTCCAATCTTTCAAGTTGTCAGTCTCATGCAAGCTTTCTACTTTGCTACTGGTCCATCTATGTCATGCCTGCGCGCACAGCGGCGCTTTGGAACATTCTTTGCGTGGCAGGGAATTCAGCTTTTAATTTCACTTCCTATTTACTGGATAGGTGCTGATTGGAAAGGCGCGCTTGGTATTGCTCTTGCCAGCGGCGCATGTTGGGCAATCAGTGCGCCGCTGGTGGTGTGGCTATGCACACTCGCTTCGCCGCGCAAGCATTTGTTTGATGCGCTTGCCATTTTCATACGGCCGTGGGTTGTGTGCGTGCCACTGTTTGGTGGCTTCTATATGCTCACGCAATGGTCAAGTAGTTTTGGTCGTCTGGGCGACATCGCGTCACTATTTGTTGTTGGGCCAATCGCCACACTGCTTGCAATTTGGATTATGCGTTTCTTGCACGCTGACATTCGCAACACCATTGATGGATTTATTGTTGGCGCGCTAGCGAAAATTCGGCGCAAGCAAACAATATAAGTGTTGATGATTAAGTGCGTATAGATGCGTTTTGATAAAATTATTTTCAGGCGCGTGTAGACAAAAATTTCCACATCTTGTGCTCTACTTTTTTCACAAATTATTTTTGCACTGTGCCTAACGCATATCAAACAAATCATCCGCGGGCTCACCGCACACGGCGCGCTCAATGGCGCGGCGCTGATAAGTAGGGTTCCAAAATCGATCCATGACAGCGTGGCACGCGGCTTTCGTTTCGACCGTTGGATACGGAGTTGTTAGCCAGGATTGAATTGCGTCGGCCAGAGATGCAACATTGTCTTTGTTGAAAAGTGAGCCATTTTTGCCTGGAATAATGGCTTCCCACTCAGGCATTTGATTGTCCGCATCGTTGTGCGTAACCACAGGTACGCCATACACCATGCTGTGCATGGCGGTTAGGCCAACCATGCCAGGCGCCACCGTCACATTGCTGACCATGACAAGTTGCGCAATTCGCTGTTCGTTGTAACAAGCGCCTTCAAAGTGCGTGCGCACACCGCGCGCGGCGGCTTGAGCTTCTAGTGCCGCGCGCTCTTCCCCGTCGCCAACAATAATTAAGTTTGCATTTTTGCCGCGGCGTTTCAACTCTGCAATGGCGTCAATAAGCAAGTCAAGTCGCCGTAGCGCAATGAGTCGAGTGGTGCAAATCACGACGGGCGTGGTGGCGTCGCCAAAAAGTTCATTACGAATTTGGTCTGTTTGTGCCGCGCCCACTTTTTCGCGCGCCGCGATTTGCTCCGCCATGTCTTGGCTGTTGTAAATCACATGTAGATGTTCGGGCGACCAACC
>CAIRUC010000005.1 GCA_903881665.1 uncultured Bacteroidota bacterium
AATCGCTGGGGAGAGTTGATTTTTGAAACGGAAGATTTCAAACAAGGTTGGGATGGATACTATCATGGTAAACTTTGCCAGAGTGATGTCTATATTTGGAAAGCAGATATTAAATTTGATAATAATAAACGATTTACTCAAAGTGGTGATGTCACATTATTACGATAAAAAATATTTATTACTTGCGTCTTTGATGCTACTTGTGCTACCTTTCTTGGCGCAGAATATGCACTTGGATAAAAAAATATTCTTTGAAGCCGATAAGGCATTTGAAGAAGCTGATTATTTGAATGCAATGAGTGGTTACGAGAAACTTTATCAAGTAGATAGTAATAATAGCGAAGTCAATTTTAAATTGGGAATATGTAAATTCGAGTTAAGGAAATTTAAAAACACTTCAAAAAAGTATTTTGAGAAAGTCATAAAAAAAGATTTCCCTGAAACCAATTATTACTTAGGGCTATTGAATCATTCGCTTCGGAATTATGACAAAGCGATAGAGTGTTTTAATGACTATCAGTCGTACAAAGGTGAGAAGGATCATACAAACAAAGAAATTAATGATTTGGTTATTAAATGCTATACCGCGAGATTACTTGAAGTGGATGAAGAT
Organism: uncultured Bacteroidota bacterium; assembly: GCA_903881665.1. Taxonomy (GTDB): domain Bacteria; phylum Bacteroidota; class Bacteroidia; order AKYH767-A; family OLB10; genus CAINEC01. The sequence goes on from CAIRUC010000005.1 coordinate 614, forward strand.
AATAACACCCTCATCGAAAACCTTGGAAGTACAATAAATACAGAATACCCTGAATATGCTCCATTAATTCCGGCAGATGAATCCTTCATGGTTTTTACTTCTCGTAGGAAAAACAATGTTTGGAAACAATCTGATATTTATGGCGACTATTTTGAAGATGTTTATATGTCAGAGAAACAAGGCAACGGTTGGAAGTCTCCTATGATGATGGATACCGTGATTAATACAAGTGTTCATGATGCTTGTACTGGGTTGTCGGCAAATGGAGAGAAATTACTTTTATACCGTACAAGCAAAGACTTGAAGAGCGGTGATATATACGAAAGTAATTATGTGCAAGGGAAATGGTCGAAACCAAGCTTGTTAGGTGCTAACGTAAATTCGCCAAGTTACTTAGAATCGAGTGCTTGTTATTCGGCTGATGCAAATATTATTTTCTTTTCGAGTAACCGCCCAGGTGGATTTGGAGGAAAAGATTTATACCTTGCGAGAAGGTTGAGTAACGGGAAATGGGGTGAGCCTTTTAATTTAGGCCCCAAAATAAATACTGAATACAATGAAGATGCTCCTTACGTTGAACCATTAGGTACGACTTTATTCTTCAGTTCCGAAGGGCATAAAAACATGGGAGGCTATGATGTGTTTAAATCAACATTTAATGATGCTGGCATTTTTACAGAACCAGAAAATCTTGGTTGTCCTATTAATACAGTGAATGATGATATTTTCTTCGTACTCAATATGAATGGTTCAACAGGCTACCTTTCTTCCGAACGGGAAGGTGGATATGGCTCTCAAGATATTTATAGTGTTTATTTTGGAGGGAATTCTTCAGAACAAAAACCATTTACAATACATGTAATGGATGAAAACAATTCGGTGATAACTCGAGCTATAATCACTTTAGTTGACCCACGAACGAAACAAGAAGTTGGTCTGTACCGATCGAATCAAGAAACAGGAAAGTTCCTTGTGATTTCAAATAATCGTCAAAAGTACATACTTTCAATAGAAGCCAAAGGCTTTAAAACAAGGGTACTTGAAGGGTATAGTTTTAATTCTGGAGATGATATTAATTTTAAACTTGAACGCATTATAAATGAATAAATTTTATAAAATAGCGATAGGTTTTCTTCTGCTTTTATCAGCAGAGTTAGTGCATTCACAAGATATGCACTTTACTCAATTTTATGCGGCACCTTTATACCTCAATCCAGCATTTACGGGTGCAAATGTGTGTTCAAGGGTAGCGCTTACTTACCGAAATCAATGGCCAGGAATTTCGACTGCTTACAAAACCTATTTATTATCGGCCGACCATTACTTGGATAAATATCATTTAGGAATTGGACTATTACTTGGCAACGATGAAGCCGGTTCAGGACAATTGCGCACCACTGTTATCGATCCTTCTATTGCGTACGAATTGCGTGTAAGCAAATTGATTTCTCTACGATTTGGGGTTCAACCAGGAATAGGCATCAGAAGCATTAATTATAATAAACTTGTTTTTGGTGATCAAATTGCTAGGGGAGGAAATGTTGCAACGATTGAGGACCCTACTTCATCAAAAACATATTTTGATTTCAATACAGGAACGCTGATTTATTCGGATAATTGGTGGGCAGGCTTTTCAATTTTTCATTTGAACCGTCCAAACGAATCCATGCTAGGAGCAGAGTCACGATTACCGATTAAGTTTACAATGCAAAGTGGCTATAAATATTCGTTATCAGGAAAAGATGAAAAAGATGAAACTCAACAGAAATCAGTATCTGCTGCGGTTCATTTGATGGGGCAAAAACAATTTGATCAAATGGACATTGGTGCTTATTACTCTCAATATCGATACAGTTTGGGAGTTTGGTACAGAGGTATTCCATTAGTTAAAGGGTATCGTCCGGGATATCGGAACAACGATGCAATCTCTTTCGTTTTGGGATTCAAGACCAAAAGAGCCTACATCGGTTATAGTTATGATATTACTATTTCTCAGTTGGCAAAAGCTTCGAACGGTGCTCACGAAGTTTCGCTTTCATATCAATTATGCAAACCAAAGAAAAAGAAAGCCTATCGTAAACAATTGGCTTGCCCTAAATTCTAAGTCATATTCTCTTTTTGCTAGAATAGACTTTAGAATATGTTAATCAACTAATTGTTCGAAAAAACCACCTATTTTTAATTTCGTGTCCACAAAATGGATTTCATAAATCCAAAAACGTTCATTTCCGTTTTTGTCCTTATCGCTCATTTTCGTATTGTTTAAGGGATGTATATAGTTAATGGTTTCTTCACCTATCAATTGCTCGTGAGGAAAGTTACCAATCAAATGTCCACAGTGTTCATTGCCATAATCCCATCCATACTTCGCGGCTAGTTTTGTTGTGTACGCATAAAAAGCTGCACCAGTTATCGATTCCTTGTTGGCATCGTAAAATTCTTTGCCTTCTCTCCATGCTAACTCAATATCACTCTTTAATTTTAATTTCTTTTCATTCGTTCCCATTACATA
>CAIRUC010000006.1 GCA_903881665.1 uncultured Bacteroidota bacterium
AGCGATACCGTCAACAACAAATGTTTTGTGTAATGGAAATTCAACAGGCAGCGCAACAGCATTAGCATCGGGTGGAACATCAGCATATACGTATCAATGGAGTACAGGTGCCGCTACTGCAACAATAAATAATCTAACAGCGGGAACCTATACGGTAACTGCAACCGATGCGAATGGTTGTACGAAATCAACAACAGTTGTTATATCACAACCTGCATCAATTGTTATGTCGATTGCTACTATACAATCAATAAGTTGTTTTAATGGATCGAATGGGATTTTATTAGCATCATCAATTGGAGGCGTTTCGCCTTATCAATATCAATGGTCGAATGGTAGCGCCATTGCCACAGCTAATAACATTGCAGGTGGCTTAACATATACCGTAACGGTTTCTGATGCGAATGGTTGTACCTCAATTAAAGGACTTGCAATCAGTCAGCCTTCTCAATTACAAATAACATTAAATGCATCAGTAAATGTTCTTTGCTATGGAGGGAATAATGGTTCCATTAGTACTTTTTCTGCAGGCGGTTCGGTGCCTTATACGTATGTTTGGTCAAATGGAGCAAGTACTGCCTCCTTGTCTAGCTTGGTGGCTGGTGTTTATACTCTAACTGTCACAGATTCGAAAGGTTGTGTTTCAAATCTAACGCAAATTATTTCTGAACCACCGATTATTTCAAATAGTATTTCCGCATTTAATAATGTTAGTTGTAATGGTGGAACTGATGGAACTTTGCAAATCAATACATCGGGTGGTAATCCAGGATATACTTATCAGTGGTCACCTAATGTATCAACTACTTTTTCTGCAACAAATCTTATTGCAGGGTTATATGTTATAACGGTAACAGATCAGTCGGGTTGCAAGAAAAATTTTTCAACAACAATCACTCAACCAGTAGTTTTGTCAAATACAGTATCTGTTTCGAATGTTACTTGTAGTGGTGGTTCTAACGGATCGATAACAGCGAGTCCGTTGGGTGGAACAGCTCCTTATTCTTACCAATGGCTTCCAATTGGTGGTAATGCTTCTACGGCTTCCGGATTAATAGCAGGTAATTATTCTGTAACGATAACGGATGCGAATGGATGTGCAAAGCAATCTAATGCAACCGTGAGCGCTCCGGCCGTTATAGCTCTAACGATGACATCATCTGCTTCTGCTTGTGGTGCATCAACAGGATCAGCTTCTGTAGTTGCTTTAGGAGGTGCAGGAAGTTATTCGTATTCTTGGTCACCCATTTCTGGAAATGCGGCTACGCTAAATACAATTACATCTGGTGCCTATCAGGTTAATGTTACAGATGGAAATGGTTGTTCAACACAGGCATCTGTTAATGTAGCAAGTTTGGGAGGTCCTACGGTTTCAATAATAGCGTCAACAAATGTTTCGTGCTTTGGAGGATCAAATGGTTCTGCTACTGTTTCTGTTTCTTCTGGTATTGCTCCGTATTCATATATTTGGATTCCTTCAGGTGGTAATGGGTCGGTTGCTTCTAATTTAGCTGCGGGAAGTTATAGCGTGAACGTTGCTGATGTTAATGGTTGTGTGTCTTCTGCAAATATTGTTATTGCTCAACCAACTGCACTTACTTCATCTGTAGTTACTGCGGCAGCAAATTGTAGTCATGCTGATGGTTTAGCTACTGTTTTTGCTTCAGGCGGTAATTCTCCTTATACGTATAATTGGTCGGTAGGCGGAATAGCTGGGTCGAGCCTTTCATCATTTGTTCCGGGAAGTTATTTAGTAACGGTAACGGATAGCCGTAATTGTACTTCTGTTGCTGCTTTCACTATTGGGAATACTCCGGGGCCAAGTGTTTCTGTTTTTTCGTCAAATTCAATTTCTTGTCAAGGTGGTACTAACGGACAAGTTAATATATCAACTTTTAATGGTACAGCGCCGTACAGTTATTTGTGGTCTAACGGTTCGTTAATGCCCAGTTTATCAGGCGTGCCTGTTGGTGCATATACAGTAACAGTAACAGATGCTAATGGTTGCACTGCCAATGTTTCATCTTCGCTTACTGCTTTGCCGGCGATGGTGCTTACATTTTCAACTACTTCGGCGACTTGTAATAATTCAAATGGATCAGCTTCTGTTAGTATTATAAATGGATCATATCCTTATTCTTATTCTTGGTCTTCAGGATCCGTTACTTCAAATGCCGGAAATTATTTGTTAGCCGGAAATTATTCTGTTACAGTTATGGATATTAATGGTTGTACTGCAACAGGAAATGTAATTGTAAATAATGCCGGCGGCCCATTGCCTTCTGTTGCATCTACAACGAATGTATCTTGTTTTGGCCTTTCTAATGGTGCAGCGTCCGTTTTAGTAACATCAGGCGCAACACCCTATTCATATCAATGGTTCCCGACTGGAGGAAGTGCATCGTCTGCTTCAAATCTTGCTGCGGGAAATTATTCAGTTAATGTAACTGATGCAAACGGTTGTGTAGCGAATGTCGCAATAGTTGTTGGTTCTCCAGCTGCATTGCTAGTGTCATCAAATCCTACTTCTGTTCTGTGTAAAGGCGGAAATACGGGTGGTGTTTTATCATTAGTGAGTGGTGGAACATCGCCTTATAATTATTTATGGAATACCGGTGCATTAACTTCCGGATTGTCGAACATAGTAGCAGGAAGTTATACTTTAACAGTTACCGATAGTCATAATTGCGCTACTTCATTACTGACAACTGTTTCAGAACCTGCGGCAATTGTAGTTCCTGTTATTGTTTCTAATAATAATTGTAACGGAGGATCTTCAGGGGCTATTCAAGTGAATGCCGCAGGCGGTATTTCTCCATATACTTATTTGTGGAGTACAGGATATACTGGAGGTCCATTGTTGACGGGTGCTGCTGCAAATACGTATAGTGTTACGGTTACTGATGCGAATGGTTGTAAAAAGAATAATATAGCAGTGGTTAGTCAGTCAACTGCAATCACGGCTTTAAATAATATTACAAATGCAACATGTAATGCTTCAAATGGAAGTGTTAGTTTAACTATGCAAGGCGGAACCTCTCCATATACTTATTTATGGTCGAATGGTGCGGCAACTTCTAGTGTGACTAATGTGGTTGCCGGAATTTATACTGTTACTGTTGCCGATTTTTTTGGATGTATTTATAATAATTCATACCAAGTTAGTAATGTTGGCGCACCTGCTCTTGCTTTGCAGTCGGTAACAAATGTTTTGTGTAATAATTCATCAACAGGTTCGGCAACTGTTCAGGCTTCCGGAGGTGTAGGTCCTTATGTTTATTCATGGTCTCCAGTTGGAGGAAGTGCATCGTCTGCTTCAAATCTTGCCGCTGGAAATTATATAGCTACAGCTACAGATGCAAATGGTTGTCAGGTGAATTTACCTGTTGTAATTACAGAGCCAACTGCAATAAATATTACGTTAACTACTACAAATGCAAGTTGTGGTAATTCGAATGGTACGGTTACTTCTATAGTGATTGGTGGGGTAGGAGCATATACATATCATTGGAGTAGTAGTGTGGCAAATGTTTCAGGACTTTCGTCATTGGCTCCAGGAAATTATTCTCTTAGTGTTTCAGATGCTAACGGTTGCGTAGATACGCAAAACTATAATATTGCTGCGCAAGGCGGACCTTCCGTTGCTTTAGCTTCACTTGCAAATGTTTCATGTTATGGAGGATCCAATGGCGCTGCCTCGGTTGCTTTGTCAGGTGGCATTGGTCCGTTTGCTTATTCTTGGCTTCCGATTGGTGGAAATGCTGTTTCTGCTTCTAATTTGCCAGCGGGTAGTTATACCGTTAACGTTACAGATGCCAATGGTTGTATTACTCCGTTTAATATTTTAGTTACTCAGCCTGACTCTATTTCACTTATACTATCTTCCTCCGTTTCAACATGTGGATTAGCGAATGGTTCGGTAGTTTCATCTGTGTCAGGTGGAACAGGTGTTTATACTTATATATGGTCGAATGCTGCTATTTCAAGTCAAATAGTGAATACTTTACCTGGAACTTATACGGTTACTATTACAGATGCTAATTCTTGTTCAGTGTCACGTTCTACCTTAGTTAATGGATTTACATCCCCTCTTGTCACTGTGTCTTCACAAACGAATGTTTCTTGCAACGGTGGAAATAATGGATCAGCACAAATTTCGGTTAATGCTTCTTCTGCAGTAAATAGTTACTTGTGGTCAAATGGTAGTATTACGCAGAATGCACAAAATTTAGTTGCCGGTAATTATACAGTTACCGTCACCGACTTGAATGGTTGCTCAGGGAATACTGTTGTTGTGGTTTCACAACCATCAGCTATAACTATTACTCCGTCTTATTCTAATGCCAACTGTGGTCAATCTAATGGCAGTGCTTCAGTAGTAGTTGCCGGAGGTGTATCTCCATTCACTTATTTGTGGAACAATGGGAATACTACTGCTTCAGTAAATAATGTTCTTGCAGCTGCGTATTCTGTAACTGTTACCGATGCAAATGGATGTACTAAAAACCAATCAATAGCGGTTGCTAATAATGGCGCTCCGATTTTAACGTTAAATACAATAACACACGTACTATGTAACGGTAGTTCTACAGGTGTTATTAGCGCAAGTGTTTCCGGTGGCGCTTCTCCATATGTTTATGCTTGGTCTCCACAAGGAGGAAACAATTTGCAGACTACTCAACTACCTGCAGGAAATTATTCATTAACTGCTACCGATCAAAATGGATGCGTAACTGTAATAAATGCAACCATTAATGAGCCATCTTCTATTTCTACTTCAGTTAATACAGTACCTGCTAGTTGTAATCAGTTAAATGGTTCAATAGCAGTTAATGCAACAGGAGGAAGTGGTGCGTTGTCGTTCCTGTGGAATAATAATGCTATTTCGTCTTCTTTAAATAATATTGCTTCAGGTGTTTATACTTTAACGGTTACAGATGCAAATGGATGTTCTGCCTCTCAAACATATGCTGTTCCTGGATTAGGAGGGCCAACTGTTGCGATGCAATCTGCTATTAATGCAAGTTGCTTTGGTAAAAATGACGGTACGGCCTCGGTGTTAGTTTCAAGCGGGAATATTCCGTATACCTATAATTGGATTCCTTTTGGCGGAAATCAGAGCATGGCTGATAGCTTAGCAGCAGGTACATATACAGTTAATGTTGCTGATGTGAACGGTTGCCTTACTTCAGTTAATGTTGTTATTGCTGAACCAACGGCAGTGGTGGCTTCTGTTACTGGATTGCAAATGACAAATTGTTATGGTCAATCAAATGGTGATGCATTTGTACAAGCAACGGGTGGTTCAGGAACGTACACTTATTTGTGGTCGAATGGTAATAATTTAAATGCATCTTCATTATTGTCGGCAGGGGCATATAGCGTTACCGTTACCGATGCAAATGGTTGTACAGGATTAACTACTTTCTCTATTGCTCAACCTGATTCATTAGTCATTGATTCATTGTTGCTGAATAATATTTCTTGTAATGCATTAAACGATGGTTCGGCTTCTGTTTCCGTAATTGGCGGCACTTCTCCCTATACATATCAATGGTCAAACACTTCAGTTACTTCGGCTGATATTTATAATATGGCTGCCGGTAATTATACTATTACCGTAACCGATGATAATGGTTGTGTTGTTTACAAAAGTTTTAGTTTAGTTCAGCCATCACCGCTAGTTGTTATTCCAACAGTCAATAATGTGAAATGTGCAGGTGGAAATACAGGGTCTATTTCTGTAATTGTTTCTGGTAGCAATTCTCCTTATCAGTATAGCTGGTCGTCAGGATCTCAAACTTCTTTAGCTCAAAATTTAGTTTCTGGAACTTATTCGGTTGTTGTAACTGATAATAATGGTTGTATGGATACAGTTACTTCATTAGTTGATGAGCCGGATACTTTAAATGTGCAAAACATTGTTTCGCATGTACGATGTGCTGGTCAATCAACTGGTGCAGTATTAGTTGTTCCTTCTGGTGGTGTTTCTCCTTATTCAATTTTATGGAATAATAATCAATTGCTAGGCTTTGCTCCATCCGGAATTATGGCGGGTAATTATACTGCCGTTATTTCTGATGTAAATGGATGTACTACTTTTCAAGGCGTACAAGTAAATCAACCTGCTTTGTTAAATGCGATGGTAGCTGTTCCTTCAACTTTGTGTATTGGGCAATTTGTAACGCTACAGGTAAATGCGGTGGGAGGTACACCTGCTTATAATTATCAATGGAGTAATGGGGCCAACGCTGATACTATTAGAATAAATCCTTCAATTACTACATCGTATGCAGTTACAGTAACTGATGCTAACGGTTGTGTAGTGCCGATAATTAATACAAACGTAAGTGTGTATCCTCCATTATCATTAAATTTATCTGTTTCAAATGATACAATTTGTGAAGGTCAATCGGTGTTGCTTTCCTGTTTAGCCAATGGTGGTAATGGCGGACCTTATACCTATCAATGGAATAATATTGCTACCGGAAGTTCGCAATCTGTTAGTCCTGATACGACTTCATCTTTTTCGGTAATACTAACCGATGGCTGTGGAACTCCTTTCGTTCAAGCATTGCAAACAGTGGTTGTAAATCCTATACCTGTTCCCGATTTTCTTCCGAATAGCATTAAACAATGTATGCCAATTTCTGCTTTATTTATTTCAACGTCACAAACAACTGCAGGCTCTAGTTATTCATGGACATTTGGAGATAATACCTTTGGTTCAGGAAGTTCTCCTACTCATTATTATAATACACCTGGTGTTTATGATGTATCTTTAACTATAACAAATTCATTCGGATGCTCTGCTTCGTTAAGTAAAAATGATGTGGTTATTGTATACGATTTGCCAACAGCTAGCTTCTCAACAGAACAATCTGTGGTTGATATTTTAGCCCCTCAAGTTACATTGTTAAATCGCAGTACCGGTGCATCTATCTTTAATTGGGCATTCGGCGATAATACTTCATCTATTGATTATAGTCCTTCGCATTTATACGCAGATACAGGATCGTACCAAATTCGTTTAATTGCAATTAGTCAACATGGTTGTCGCGATACTGCTTATGAAACCATTCATGTGATTCCTGATTTTTCTGTGTTTATCCCGAGTGCTTTCTCCCCAAATGACGATTGGTATAATGAAGGCTTCACAGGTTATGGTGTTGGAATTAAATCGGCAAGCTTTAAAATATTTGACCGATGGGGTGAATTGATTTATATTTCTGATTCATTAGGGAAACCTTGGGATGGAACATTCTCAAATTCAGGGAAACCTTGCGCCGAAGGAATTTATGTGTATTTGTTTGATGTTGTTTCATTCAATAATGAACCTCATCAATATTCTGGACGGGTAAGCCTTGTGAGATAATCAATTGTATTCGTATTTTTGATTCCTAATAAATTACTTTATGCGATCACAAGCTTCAACTATTGAAGAATACCTTGATACACTTTCTGAAGATAGAAAAGAGGCCATGCAGTCCTTACGGAAGATGATTAAAAAAAATCTCCCTAAAGGATTTATTGAAAAAATGGGCTATGGAATGATCGGCTATGTAGTGCCTCATTCAATTTATCCTCCCGGTTATCATTGTACTCCTGAATTGCCTTTGCCCTTTATGAATATAGCTTCTCAGAAAAATTTCATCGCAGTTTATCATATGGGTATTTATGGGGATGCAAATTTGTTGCAATGGTTTGTTGATGAGTATACCACGTTGGTGGGTAAGAAACCCGATATGGGTAAAAGTTGTATTCGCTTTAAAAAACCTGAATTGATTCCTTTCGAATTATTTGGTCTGCTGGCTTCCAAAATTTCTCCTGAAAAATGGATCGAAATGTATGAGAAGATGCTGAAAAGAAAATAATGAATAATATCTTCTAGTCCAATAGTATCTACTTTTCTTTATTGCATGCGATTCTTGTTTTTTCTAATGGGTTTCCTTGAGTTTAAATAAATTCCATCTTTATTTTTTTTATCGTCATCTTTTATATTTTGTATCATAGAATTAAAGTAATTTCGTGGTCTAAATGCTATAAAGATGAGTGATACCCGAATCTTAAAATCAGTAGCTCGTTTCGCTACTCCCATCCGTTCCATTTTACGTTCATCTAATGAAGAGTCTGTCGAGTTCCTTTCATGGGCGACTAACTATAACAGCAACGGTCAGCAGCTTGATGAGCTAAAATATTTTTCTGATGGTGAATTAGAAGAACATCATCGTTATTCTTATAATCAAGAGGGGCAGGTTACTTTACATGAGGTTTCTCTTCCTGAAGATAATATTGAAGAATCTTTTATTACTGAAAGAAATGTGCACGGTTGGCCAATTTCGATTTTAAAAATGTACGGGGATGATCCTGGTGAAAAAACAATGTATGAATATAATGAAACTGGACAGCCATTGAAAATTGTTCAGTTTGATGCAGATAGTGAACTCGATTCTTCCGAAGAAATTAACTATGATTCACATGGGAATATGCTCGAGCGAATTATTAATGCACCTTCTGCAGATCGCCCATATCGAAAAGTAATCTTTAAGTACAATGAAAAAAATCTTTTGGTAATTGCCGAGGAATTTGATGTCGATAACAACTTGGTAGGTCGTCATGAATATGCATATAATGATGATGGCTTGGAAATTAAATTAATTCAGTTTAATGATCAAGGAAAAAAAACAGCCGAAGTAATTTCTGATTATAATGAATTAGGAAAAATTATTAGAAAAGTTTCACGCGGTTTTTATACGCGAATCTCTAATTTCGAATATGATGAATTAGGTAGACTCATTGAAGAATCATTAAGTGATGAAAATGGGTTTGCCATTTCTAGAAATAATTTCGAGTATAATGAAAAGGGTGAATTGATTGGTGAAATTGTTTATGAAACTGATCTTACTCGAGCAGGAAGAGATACGCATCTTTCGTATCGTTATGAATATTCATATTATAATTAATTTCTTTTTAACATTATTAGTGTAATGTTGTTATAGTTTAAGTTAAATAGTTTGCCATGGCGTTTAAAAATCTACAGGAGTTTGTTAAGTTGCTCGAGGATGCGGGAGAACTTGTTCGTGTTAAAGAATATGTAAATCCCGATTTGGAAATAACCGAAATTACAGATCGTGTTTCAAAAGAATATGGTCCGGCTTTGCTTTTCGAAAATACTGGATATGATTTCCCTGTGCTAATCAATTCGATGGGAACGGAAAAAAGAATGGCCATGGCGCTGGGCGTTGAAAAACTTGATGATTTAGGTAAACAAATTGAGTCGCTTTTTAAAACGCTAACCGGACCTAAACATTCGATGTTAGATAAGTTGAAGGTGCTTCCTCAATTGGGTGAAATCGCTTCTTGGATGCCTAAGTCGATTAGCGGAAGAGGAGCTTGCCAGGAAGTAATAATGCAAAATCCGGATATTACAAAGTTGCCTGTGTTGAAGTGCTGGCCCGAAGATGGTGGTCCTTTTGTAACCCTTCCTGTTATTCAAACAAGAGATCCGAACACTGGAATTAGAAATGTAGGTTTGTATCGTATGCAGGTTTTTAACGCAACTATGACGGGAATGCATTGGCACCGACATAAAGTTTCAGCTCGTCATTTTAATGAGTATAAAAAACTCGGACTTCGTATGCCCGTGGCCGTTAGTATTGGTGGAGATCCTGCTTATACGTATTCTGCAACGGCACCGCTGCCAGATGGTGTTGATGAGTTTATGCTAGCTGGATTTATTCGCAAGAAAAGAGTAGAGTTGGTAAAGTGTTTAACAATCGATTTAGAGGTCCCTGCTGATGCCGATTTTGTTATTGAAGGGTATGTTGATCCGAATGAAGATTTTATTCTAGAAGGACCGTTCGGTGACCATACGGGTTATTATTCATTAGCCGATTTCTATCCTCGCTTTCATATTACAGCAATAACGCATCGTAAAAATCCTTTGTATTTAACTACTATCGTTGGTATCCCGCCTCAAGAAGATGCATGGATCGGTAAAGCGACCGAACGTATTTTTTTAGCACCAATTAAAATGACCGCCGTTCAAGAAATTGTTGACATGGTGCTTCCCGTAGAAGGTGTTTTCCATAATCTCGTGATTGTGAAAATTAAAAAAGAGTACCCCGGTCAGGCATTAAAAGTAATGAATGCAATGTGGGGCGCAGGGCAAATGATGTTTACTAAAATGATGATTGTTGTTGATGGTGATGTAAATATTCATAATAATGCCGATGTCGCTAAACATATTTCCAATCATGTAAATGTTGCTCGCGATATTTTCTTTAGTCAAGGACCTTCTGATGTGCTCGACCATAGTTGCTCTCGTATGGCCTTCGGTGGTAAAATGGGTATCGATGCAACTAGAAAGTTGGAAGAGGAAATGGATCCTTCAGCTGTTACTGATGAAGTAAATATCAAGGATTTGTTTTCTAGCATTTCTGCAATCGAAAAGCTAGTGAAAAAATATGTTGAACTCGTCGATCTAAATTCTACTTTGTTGTCGATTGGAATTCCTGTTGTGTTCGTTTCAATTCGTAAAAACAGAAAAGGACATGTTAATGAGTTGGCAAATTTGCTATTAAGTGATCCTGCTTTTTCTTGTGTGAAAGTGTTGATCTTCCTCGAAAATAATATGGATATTTCAGATGTAGCCGATGCTGTTTGGCGTTTCGCTAATAATGTCGATCCTCGTCGCGATCATATCATGGTTAAAGCTTCACAATCAAATGAAATAGATCATGTGGTGTTCGATGGGACTCGTAAAACTAAAGCGTTCGATGGGTTTGATCGCGATTGGCCTAATATCCTTGCTTCTAACGAAAAAACTGTTGTTCGTATTAATGAAATCTGGAGTAAGTTAGGGTTAGGCGAGTTTATTCCTTCTCCTTCTCTTAAATACAGCAAACAATTATATGAAGGTGGCGCAGTGGCCAACGATTAATATTACTTGTTGTTTGTTTTTAATGTTACAATGACCGGAAAATGATCGCTTAGTTTTTTTCTGATCATTGAATATTTCAAACATTGAAAATAATTGCTGTGTAAAATATAGTCTATTCGATAGGGTAGGAAGGATCCATTGTAGCTGATGCCAAAACCTTTTCCTTTCTCTACATAACAGTCCGAAAAATCGTGACTTATTTTGTTGTATGCATAGGAGTATGGAGGGTCGTTAAAATCGCCGCATATGATTACTGGATATTTGCAATTTTCTATATGGGTTCGTAGCTCGTCAACTTGTTCGGTTCGCTTTAGTACGCCTTTCTTTAAGTGTTTAACAATCGATAAAGCACTGCGAAGCATATCTTCGTTTGATCCTGAATCAGGATTTGCCATAAATTCATAATCGCTTTTCTTAAAATGATTCGATTGTAAATGCACATTGTAAATACGTAAAGTGTCGCCTTTATATAATACATCACAATACATCCCGAAGTTAGTACTCCCTGGTTTGAAAAATACTAACCCTTGATTAATAACGGGGTATTTGCTGTACGTAGCTAACCCCCAGTGAAAATCTTTGTATAGCGTAATGCCGTATTCAATTTGTCGATAGGGCGATCGTAAAATTTTATTTAACGTATCGTTATTGGAGAAATCCGGCTTGTCGCTATGAAAATATTCTTGAAAGCATGTAATGTCGGGCGTTTCTTTCGATAGTAATTCAAATATTTTGCTTCTTGTTTTCGTATTCCCACTCCAATTGTATAAGTCAAATAATCGCACATTGTAACTCATTACTTTTATTGAGTTGGTCGTAACGGGCTCTTCAAATACTAAAAACGAAGGACGATAAAATAATTGGATTTTATCATAACCTAATATGATGATGAATAGTGATATTAATGCAAATTTATTCCATAGTAAGGTCCAATACAGTATTAATCCTATGTTAATGAGCAATAAAAACGGATATGAATACGCCATTAGTTCTAATAGCCAAAATTGCTTCGGACTAATTTGCGGAGCAATTTGTACTATTAATAGGAGTATTGCTGCAATTATATTAAGCAATAAAATACTTCTCCGGAAAAATCCGGAACGCTTGTCTATCTTTTCTTCTATTTCTGACATTCTCTGCAAAATAAACTAATTTTTTGTTCGTTGCCGCGCTTATGGATATAGAATGCTAATTTTGTTGCAAAGATTTCCTGAATGAAGAATTATTCAATCGCATTTTCTCCCTGCCCAAATGATACTTTCATTTTCGATGCAATGATTCATAAGCGCTTAAAAAGCTATGATGATAATTGGGACGTACATTTAATGGATGTTGAAGCATTAAATAAAAATGCAGCAAATCAGGTTTTTGATGTGACTAAACTTAGTTTTGCGGCGTATGCCTTTGCGTCTAAAAATTATCGTATTCTTGGTGCTGGAAGTGCATTGGGAAAGGGCTGCGGTCCACTCATTATTAGTAAAAATAAACTGAATTTCAATGATTTAAGTAATGCCGTAATTGCAATTCCTGGTAAATATACTACCGCCCATTTACTTATGTCGATGTTTGTTAAGGAGTGTAAAGGAAAGGTGGAAATGCTTTTTTCTGATATCGAAGAGGCGGTGCTTTTAGGTAAGGTAGATGCCGGATTGATTATTCATGAAAATAGATTTACTTATGCCGCTAAAGGACTATATAAAGTGGCCGATATGGGTGCTTTGTGGGAGGAAAAAACAGGAAATCCAATTCCTTTGGGTTGTATTGCCGTGCGAAGAGATTTGCCGGAAATTGAGATGAATGCTATTGAAAACCAGATAAAAGCATCTGTTCTGCACGCATTTTCTTTTCCTGAAGATTCAACTCCTTATGTGAAATTGCATGCGCAGGAATTGAGTGAGGATGTTCTACAGCAGCATATTGGACTTTATGTCAATGATTTTTCAATAGATTTGGGGACAGATGGTCGTAATGCCATTTTAGAGTTATTTAGTGAAGGACAAAAAGCAGGCATATTGCCCGAGATAAATTTTCCAGTGTTTGTTTAAATATATTTGAGAAATGATCGTAGTTACAGGAGCAGCAGGTTTTATTGGTAGTGTGTTAACTAGCAAGTTGAATAAGTTAGGATTTAACCAACTTGTGTTGGTCGATGATTTTTCGACAGCAGAAAAACAGAAGAATCTTATCGGAAAAAAATTTAGTCGTCAAATTGATCGCGAAGCTTTCATTGCGTGGTTCGAAGCCAATGCAGATAAGGTTTCTTTCGTCTTTCATATCGGCGCTCGTACCGATACTACTGAGTTTAATAAAGTAATTTTTGATAAACTTAATGTTAATTATACAAAGGCGATCTGGCGAGTTTGTACCAATTTTAATATCCCTTTAGTTTACGCTTCTTCTGCCGCAACGTATGGCGCAGGTGAACTTGGTTATAATGATGATGAATCTAAAATCCCTGATTTAAAACCCCTCAATCCCTACGGATGGTCGAAACAGGAGTTTGATATTTGGGCACTTCAACAAGATGCAACACCGCCACAATGGCAAGGATTGAAATTTTTTAATGTGTATGGCCCTAATGAGTTTCATAAGTCAAGAATGGCTTCTGTAATATTCCATGCTTTCAGTCAAATCAACACTACGGGAAAAGTAAAACTGTTTCGTTCTCATCGCCCCGATTATAAAGATGGTTGGCAGTTGCGCGATTTCGTTTATGTAATGGATGTGGTGAATGTTTGTGTTTTTCTTATGCAGCATAAAGTTACTCCCGGTATTTATAATTTAGGTGCAGGAAAAGCGCGGTCTTTTTATGATCTTGCCGATGCTACGTTTAGTGCAATGGAAAAAAATACAAATATTGAGTTTGTCGATATTCCTGAAGATATCAGAGATAAATATCAGTATTTTACTGAGGCAAATATGTCAAAGCTTATCGAGCAAGGTTATACTACTCCATTTCATACGCTCGAAGAGGGAATTGCCGATTATGTGAAAAATTATTTAAGCACTGGAAATTATTATTAAATCGGTTTATGTTTAAAGCTATTTTAAATTCAAAGGTTTTTAGGTATTTTATTTCCGCAGGGATTGCGACGGTGGTCGATATTACAGTGTACTTTATTGCGTTTAATTATATTTATCAAAAATCAGATATCGATTTATTTAGAGTGTATACGGTTTCGGCACCTACCGCTTCGTTAATTTTGTCGTATTCTATGGGGTTAATCACAAACTTTATGATAACGAAGTTTCTTGTTTTTAATGATTCAGAGTTGGCAACACATCAACAGTTATTGCGTTTTGTTCTCGTTGCTTTATTTATTCTTGTGCTGAATTATTTCTTTATGCATTTCTTAATAAATAATTTCGGTTGGTATCCTACCATCGCTAGAGGAGCTTCTGCAATTAGTATTGGTATGCTTAGCTTTATTATCCATAAGTCTTTTTCTTTTAAAGTGGGTAAGAAAACTGAAGGTTGAAATTTCGTTTTAAATGCTCTCTTTCAACTCTAATAGAAACTGCCGCATTCGTACTAACGTTTCTTTAATCTGCACTTGCTCGTCAATATTTCCTTTATTCTCGTTTATCTTTTTCTTAGCTCCTTCTAATGTATAGCCTCTTTCTTTTACTAGATGAAAAATAAGCTTTATGTTGCTAACGTCTTCGGCAGTAAATAGTCGATTGCCTTTCTTGTTTTTCTTTGGCTTGAGTACTTCAAATTCTTTCTCCCAAAAACGTATCAACGACGAATTAACGGCAAACATATCCGAAACTTCTCCTATTGTATAGTAGAGCTTTTCTGTTTCTTTGTCGAAGTCCATAATTGCCATATGTGTTTTCTTTTAATCGAACGACTGATTTTGTTGCGATGCTTTTTCTCTTACTATCTCATATTCGTCAGGTGAAAGATCGTTGAAGAAGAAGTTGATCGGATCAATTTTTGAATTTCCTTTTAGTACTTCATAGTGAACGTGAGGACCTGTCGATGATCCAGTGTTTCCTACGTATCCAATAATGTCGCCTCTGTTAACTCTTTGCCCAGCATGAACATTAAATCGACTCATGTGTCCGTATAATGTGCTGTATCCAAATCCATGGTTGATTACAACATTGTTGCCATAGCCGCGACCGTTATATTCTGTTTTGGCTACAATCCCGTTTCCTGTTGCATAAATCTCTGTTCCAATTGGTGCCGTAAAGTCAATGCCTTCGTGCATCATCGGCGTTTTATAAATCGGATGAATTCGATATCCGAAGCCCGATGCAACTCTTGCTGGACCTTTCATCGATACCGGCTGTATTCCAGGGATGCTGGCTAACATCACCGTTTTTTGTTTTACTAATTGGAATACTTCGTCGTACGATTTGCTCTGAATATAAATTTGCCTACTTAATTTGTCTACTTTTCTAGATGTCTCGGTTATTAATTCGCTATTGTCGTAGCCTTCTAATTCTTTGTATCGGTTAATGCCTCCGTATCCCGCTTCTCGCACTTCCGCGGGAATTGGTTCTGCCTCAAAAATGACTCGGTAAATTTGATCGTCACGCTGCTGTAGATCAATTAATACAGCATCCGCTAAATTCATTCGTTGTTGCAATAGGTCGTATTGCAGCTCCATCTCGTTTATTTCGCGCTTTAATTGCTTTTCCTTTGGTGAATCAAGGAAATTGTAGGCTATCAAAAGTACGATCGATCCGAAAACTAATGCACTAGAAAGCCATCCCATGACCCGCCAAAAGCGTTTCTTGAAGCTAACTACCACCTTTTCGTACTTTAAGGAGTCAGTATTGAAGTAATATTTTGCTTTCGGCATGTCTTATTTCCTAAATTTGCCTGTTCTCACAAAAATAGTAGAATTCCAATAGTAAATACATAATGAGCACGCTTACTTCAGCAGAAATTCGTCAGGGCTTCCTCGATTACTTTAAATCGAAAGGTCATACCATCGTTCAGTCGTCTCCAATTGTCGTGAAAAACGACCCGACTCTCATGTTCACTAATGCCGGCATGAACCAGTTCAAGGATATCATCCTTGGTAATGTTTCACCCTTCGCAACAAGGGTGGCCAATACGCAGAAATGTTTGCGTGTTTCTGGTAAACACAATGACCTTGAGGAGGTTGGTGTAGATACTTATCACCATACTATGTTCGAAATGCTGGGCAACTGGTCGTTTGGCGATTATTTTAAAGAGGATGCGATCGAATGGGCCTGGGACTTACTCACTAACGTTTATGAGTTGCCGAAAGATCGCTTGTATGTAACTGTTTTTGAGGGAGATGATAAAGAAAATTTGGCTTTCGACCAGGATGCTTATGATTTTTGGAAGAAGTATATCGCTGAAGATCGTATCCTTCGCGGTAACAAAAAGGATAATTTCTGGGAGATGGGTGAGCAGGGCCCATGCGGACCATGTTCTGAAATTCATATCGATTTGCGTTCCGATGCCGAACGCCAAAAGGTAGATGGAAAGGATCTCGTAAATATGTCGGACCCTCAGGTGATCGAGATCTGGAATAATGTATTTATGGAGTTTAACCGTAAAGCCGATGGTTCTTTGGAGCCGCTTCCTGCTCGTCACGTTGATACCGGTATGGGCTTCGAGCGTCTTTGTATGGCAATGCAAGGTAAAGTGTCGAATTACGATACCGATGTGTTTACGCCTACCATCAATTTCATTGAGAAAGCCTCTGGCATCGCTTACGGAAAAAATGAGAAAACGGATATCGCTATGCGCGTGATCTCTGATCATATTCGTGCTATCTCTTTTGCTG
Organism: uncultured Bacteroidota bacterium; assembly: GCA_903881665.1. GTDB lineage: Bacteria > Bacteroidota > Bacteroidia > AKYH767-A > OLB10 > CAINEC01. The sequence continues at coordinate 16,717 of CAIRUC010000006.1, forward strand.
TTTCCGACGGACAATTACCTTCGAATAATAAAGCGGGTTATGTAATTCGCCGTATCCTGCGCCGCGCAGTTCGTTATGCGTTTACTTTCTTGAATATTAAAGAGCCATTCTTGTATAAGTTGGTTGATATTATCTCGCTTCAATTTAAAGATGTATTCCCTGAGTTAAATGCTCAACACGATTTTGTGGCGCGCGTTATTCAAGAAGAAGAATTGTCGTTCTTGAGAACTCTCGATATGGGTATTAAAAAGTTCGAAGCTTATTCGGAGACTTTAATTGCCGGTGATTTTGCTTTTGAATTGTATGATACTTTCGGTTTTCCAATCGACTTAACGCAGCTGATGGCGCGCGAGAATAATAAGTCGGTCGATATGGAGGGCTTTGATAAATGCATGGCTGAACAGAAAAATCGCTCGCGTAAAGCTACGGCGATGACTACCGACGACTGGACAATCGTAAATGAAGAAGAAGCGGTTGATTTTATCGGGTATGATGAATTCGAATGTGTAGCAGAGATCATTAAGTATCGTAAAATTAAGAAGGGAAGCAAAGAACAATATCAAATTGTATTGAATCGCACTCCTTTTTATGCAGAGAGCGGCGGGCAGGTAGGAGATACCGGTATCCTTGAAGCTATCGGTAAGTCTATTCAAATAACAGATACCCAAAAAGAAAATAATCTTATCGTTCATTATGCAGATCAATTGCCTGAAAATGTTGAAGGTAATTTTAATGCGCGTATAGATGTGGGCAGAAGAGCGAATACAACAAAAAATCACAGCGCGACTCACTTGTTGCACGCTGCTTTAAAGCAAGTTTTAGGAAATCACGTAGCTCAAAAAGGATCACTTGTAAATCCCGATCAAACTCGTTTCGACTTCTCTCATTTTTCAAAAGTAACAGACGAAGAAATTTTGCAGATTGAAAAAATCGTGAATCAAAAGGTGCGCGAAAATATCCTATTGAACGAGCAGCGCAATGTACCTATTCAAAAAGCAATCGACTCTGGTGCAACCGCATTGTTTGGTGAGAAGTACGGCGACTTTGTACGAGTAATTACATTTGATCCATCTTACTCTGTTGAGCTTTGTGGAGGAACGCACGTTGCTGCAACAGGTGAAATTGGAATGGTGAAGTTAGTAGCTGAGAGTGCTGTCGCTGCTGGTGTTCGTCGTATAGAAGCAATCACTGGCGAAGGAGCAGAGAATTATTTCAAAGAGCAGTCGCAGGTAATGACGCAGATAAAATCACTCTTGAATAATCCGAAAGATGTTGTGAAAGGAGTAGAGTCGTTGATTGAAGAAACGAATGCACTTAAGAAACAAGTAGAACAATTTGTTCACGAGAAAGCGCAGAGCATCAAGAAAGAGTTGTTAGGTAAAGTTGAAAATATCAACGGTGTGAACTGCATCATTGCAACAGTTAATTTACCTGCTGAATCGATTAAAAATATTTCCTTCGAACTAAAAAATCAGATTGATAATTTATATTGTTTACTGGCTTCTGATGCGGATGGCAAACCAATGATCTCTTTAATCATTGCAGAGAATTTAGTTGCAGAAAAATCATTGAACGCAACGACAATCATTCGTGAATTAGCGAAAGACATACAAGGCGGCGGTGGAGGACAACCTTTCTACGCAACTGCTGGCGGAAAGAATGTGGATGGAATAAAAGCAGTGTTAGAGAAAGCGAGTGGGTATGTGAAGTAGTTGATTTTTTATTATTGTTTGAAAAATCAGTTATCCCTATTATGATGAAAAAAATAAATTTAATTGTTTGTTTTGTCTTGATTAGTTTTTTTGCAGCAGCACAATCTGCCGAGCTGGTTTATAAAAACAATGTCAACTCAACAGTTACTATCGAAACAGAAATTGGACAAGGTTCTGGATTTTTTGTAGGTACTAATTTAATAGCAACTAACTATCATGTTATAGAAGGTGCGACCGAAGCATTTTGCTATACCAATAGTTCTGCAGCAAAATATGAAATTGAAGGCTATGCTGCTGTAGATAAAGAAGTGGACTTAGTTATTTTAAAAGTTAAGGGATTAAACAAGCCTGCAATTAAAATGGCTGCATCAACTCCAACACCTGGACAAAAAGTGTATGTATTAGGAAGTCCTAAGGGATTACCCGCAACAATTACAGATGGTATCGTGAGTGGATTAAGAGATTGGGATGGCACCAAGTTGATTCAGATAAGTGCTCCA
>CAIRUC010000007.1 GCA_903881665.1 uncultured Bacteroidota bacterium
ATTAATTTCTTGTAGTCTTGTAAGATAAGGTAACTCATTGGCAAAGTTTGATGCAAATATACGAAAAGTAACGCACTTAAAAAAGTATCGAAATGATGTATATTATTGAAATGAATATAAATACCATCGTAATCAATATGGCAAGTATCTCGTTCTTTGGGTTTCGTATGTTCATTAGTAGCTATTTTTACTATATACTTTGCCGATGGTAATGGCTTGACCTATGTCACCACGTTGATACTTGGTATATTCATTAGCGAAAGCCGTGCATATAAAGTAATCATTGGCATCTGAGGTATGTCCAAACTTTTCATAAGATATACCTGTCGATGGGTCTTTGGCTTTCTCTTTTTTCTTTTTTCCGTCAGAATCTTCCTTCAAATATAAATAATCGTTTAAAGTGTTTTCGCATTTATTATCAATGTAAAGTTCAATGCCATCAAATCCATTCGCAAATATTGTGTTGATAAAGTTGGCTCTCATCACTACCGATGGAGATTTAGTATCTATCCTTAATTGAGGCTTAAATACTTGTAACTCATTGCGGATGATGGTGTAGTCATTAGAACCCTTTTCAGTACGAGTATCCTCGTGCTTACCTGCTGGGTCACCATATATGAAGCATCCCGATATATGCCCTTGATATTTTCGTTTGATTTCATTACACACACCCTTAGTAGTGTTGTTAGGTGATTTAGTGCATATCTCTGCAATCTGATAACATTTTTTATTTATCATTTGCCATACACAACAAGTCATATAAGGATTGACATTGAAGTCAAATGTTAAATGAATAGGCAAATCAGGATTATAATTTAATTCCTTGACATTACTATTTATCGTGAACTCCTTGTAAAATTCGCCACCTGCTTGTTGAGGTTTAGGGTCTTGTTGATATAAACTTTGGAATGTTCTTAACGATTGCGACCTCACCATATTAAGTTTTTTAAGATCGTGTTTATTTGCCCATAATGGTTCACCAATCTCTCTTGGGTCTTCAAGGTTGTCATTGTTTATTTTAATGGCAGGTAGTACCAATATTGTCCATTGTTCGCCCGATCCATCTTCCATTTTTTTCAATAACATACCGCTTAAATCATTAACATCCCATCTCGTCTGAGTTATCAATATTCGTGTGTCATTATGGATACGAGTATACAAGACATCATTATACCAATTCCAATTCCTAAACTGATAAGTGCCAGACATAGCCTCTATACTATCCTTAACAGGGTCATCGATAATGGCATAGTCAGCAGGTGTACCTGTTAGCGAACCGCCTACACCAACCGTTTTAAGAAAACCACCATATCCAACCGTCTCAAATTTTTCACTATTTCTCAACCAAGATTTAGATGCAGTAACAATGTTAGTACTATTTAAAAAGGTATCAGGGAATACATCCTTATATAACTCACTATCAATAATTCGTTGGCAATCACGATTAAAAGTGCAAGATAAATCAGAGCTATATGACGCTAATACTATCTTCGATTTAGGGTTCTTACCCAATATGTAAGCAGGTAGATTACGACTAACTAATTCAGACTTCCCGTGTTGAGGTGGCATAAATACCATCAACCGATTAATCTCACCTCTTATAAATTTATCAAGATATTCGCAAAGTAAATTATGATGCCAATTAGCCTCATAGTCAGGTTTAACATATTTGACGAAATCAATATAGTTTCTTTTAGCTAACTCTGCTCTTGCGTTGTAGTTCAGCAATAAGTCTAAGTTCATCATCTGTGAATTTGGTTAAATCTATTTTAGAAGTTATTTTCTCACCTTGAGTAGTTATATCTTGTTTATCAGTTAACCCTAAATCACGAGCAATAATACTGGCATTAAATGCCCCAACAGAAGCACCTTCAAACTTTTGAACATCACATTCAGTCTCGATTTTATTGTAGACATCAAAAAAATCTTTATGTGTTTCGTTATGTCCATAGTTAAAAAGACCTTGATAACTGATACCACAAAAGACCGAAAAGCCTTTCATAGTATAAGGTCTTTGGAGAG
>CAIRUC010000008.1 GCA_903881665.1 uncultured Bacteroidota bacterium
ATGTTTGATTTTTTTAATTTCCAGCCTAAAAAAGATTATTTATAAGTGAAAATTCGTTAATATTGCAGCCCCGTTATAGGGTAATAATAGAAGCAAAATGAACTTACTTAACATAGCTGAACAAAACAGCATCGAAATTAAGCAGTGGCCTGAATTCAGAGCGGGTGACACTATTACTGTAGTTTATAAAATTGTTGAAGGAAACAAGGAACGTGAGCAGTTGTTTCAGGGTGTTGTAATTCAACGAAAAGGATCTACAACAACAGGAACTTTTACAATTCGTAAAATTTCTGGTGGAGTAGGTGTTGAGCGTATTTTCCCTATCAACAGTCCTAAAATAGCTAGTATTGAAGTAAACAAGCATGGTAAAGTTCGTCGTGCTCGTATCTTCTATCTACGCGATATGGTAGGTAAGAGTGCAAGAATTGAAGAAAGAAGGGTTAACACGACTAAGAAGGCATAAGCCCCTAGTACGGGTTTCAAGTTTATATCCTTTCATATTTTATAACAAAACCTGCCCTAAAGGCGGGTTTTGTATTTTATGGTTTTCAAAGATTTATAATACTTTTTTTCTTTCTTCCCATTTTGTTTTCTACCTTGGCACTCTATGCATAGAATATTCAGGCCGTTACTGATATTGTTAGTGTTATCAACCTCTTCCGCCAGAGCCCAAGTTTTTTTAATTTCTCAAATATTCCCTTCTAATAGCGAGGGTATGGCAGTATATAGTATTTCTATAAAGAATACAGCAAACGATAGTATTTTAGTTTTGCATACTCAAGAAGCTCAGTTTCCTCCATTTATTAATAAATATAAGTGGGATGAAGATTCCTTAGGAGTATTTAAGCTTTTTTTGCATCTCGGAAAAAGTAATAATCCGCTTCTGCCCGAAAAGTATAGAGCCACTAAAACTTTGGCCTCTATGGAACAAATTCAACTGTATTTTATTATTCCTTCGCGATTAAACAGCGCACCAAAACAAATCGAAATATGGTATAGTTTACTCGATGATAAATATTTTGCTGATTTTCATAAGCTAGAAACTAGTAATGCTAGTGCGGCTATAAAACGTTGCAAAAAATTGAAAGCGAAATACGGAAAAGTGTATCATCATACGCTCGATTTTCAATAGGTTTTGATATTTGAATTGTAGCTTATTATTGTTTTTAGAAAGTATTATAGCCACAATAACCAACTGAATAATTTTGCATTTAAAAATCCCGCTAGATTATTACTAAATTTTATTTTTACCTTTATGCATTATGAGAATCTTCTTGACTTTATTTAGTTTTTGTACTGTCTCTGCTTTAGGTCAGCTTCGAACGACCGACAACAAGCAGGCGCAAACTTTTTCTAATCATGCTCCTAATCCGGTTTCATCTATTCTGCCAGCTCCATTGGGATTACATACTGTTTTTTCTGAAAGTGCACCCGAAAATAATGTGAGTTCTATTTTTAAAGATGCGAAAGGACAATTATGGTTTGGTGCAGCTAACGGCGTATTTAAATCGAATTTTAATGGAGAATTATTTAAATGTGGCGAAAGTATTTGTAATCATGATACACAAGTTAAACATATCAAGTATTTGCATAATCAAGAAATTACAAAACAGTTTACGAATGTTAGTAATGGTAGAAATTTAATCGACTTTAACGTAAATTGCATGTCACAAGATGCACATGGCGTTTATTGGATTGGAACCCAATTTCATGGTTTGTGCCGTTATGATGGTCGCGAAATGACTTTTTATACAAAGCAGGAGGGGCTTGGTGATAATTGTGTTAATGCCGTTTTAGTTGGGACTGATGGTACTATTTGGGTTGGCACTTCAGGTGGTGTTTGCGTATCCGTTTCAAATGCTTCAAATAGCTCTTCTATTAAAGCATTTACTACATTCAAAATTTCTGACGGACTACCAAGCAATAAAGTAAATGCTTTAATTCAAGATCATGCAGCTCAAATTTGGGTGGCAACCGACAATGGAATTGCTGTTTTTTCGAAAAATCGTTTCGTGACTATTCAGCTTAACGGTGAACAGATAAGTGGAAAGGTGAAAACAATTGAACAAGATAATACGGGAATTATTTGGATAGGTGATGAGAAGGGAATTATTATGCTCGATCATCAAAATGCAATTCGCATTGGACGAAAACAAGGACTTAAAAATACGAGAGTAACTGTCTTGCATAAAGATGCATCCGGATTTATTTGGGCAGGAGTGAACGATGAAAAAGATCGTGGAGCAGGATTGATAAAAATCGATATTTCTGAATTCAAAAAATCAGTTGGTCAGGTAAAGATAAAGTACTTAGATACACCATTTCCGCAATCTGAAATACAATCGATTTACGAAACTATTTCTGGTGAACTATGGATTGGCACGTCAAAAGGCGTTGGACGCTTTAAAAATGGTCAATATCATTGGTTAGTGGTGAGTATGGAAGGGTGTTGAGACGCAAAAAAAATACATTGCAAAACCTCCAATAATTAAAATGGTTTTGTCTTTCAATTTTTCAATTGATTGAACCGAGACGGAAGTCGCTATCGCGCTTCCGTTCTCATCGAATAGCCTAAGAACGCTAAGTCTACCGCGCAGAATGTACTTCATATCCATGTATATGGATTTTCAAGCAAAGCTTAAATCCCAAATACCCGTAAATGAAGAAAGCCACCAAAAGGTGGCTTTGCGTTCTCATAATGTGGTCTCGAAGGGATTCAAACCCCTAACCTTCTGATCCGTAGTCAGATGCTCTATTCAGTTGAGCTACGAAACCATTCACTTGCGGGGTGCAAATTTACTAATAATTTAATTTCCTGCAAGTAAATAAGAATTTCTTTTACTTTGATAATGAATGGGTTATTTATTTTCTTGAGACGAGGGGCTATCCGGCCTCACAGAAATCGTCTTTTTATCGATGCCAACCACTTTAATTGGGTAGTTGGGCGGAATATTAACGGAGGTACTAATTGCTTTGTAACGTTGTCCATTAATGCGCACCATTCCGTCGGGGTTTAGGCTAGTAAGTGTTAACCCAGTTTGATCAATATGTATGTTTTCATTGCTCTGAACACCGATCATTAGCTTTTCTAATTTCGCGGCATTTTTTTGCATTATAAATCGAATCAATAATAAAAGAAGTAGTGCCGATATTCCGTAAATGATGGCTTTTTCGTTTTCCATCGATTGGCTTATCCATAAAACTCCTACTGCTAAAAAGACAATACCACCTAAACGAATGGCTAAATTTTTTTTCAGAAGCACATCACTTATCACTAATGAAATCGCAAACAGAAATAGAAGAATTGTAAATAGCATCGACATCTTAAACAGAATTAAAAAGCCCCTCTTGCGGAAGGGCTTGTGGATTATTTTTTCTTGTAGTATTTCATGGCTTCAGGCATAAATGCTTTGAGATCATTTATTCGTTTTAAGTCACTAGGGTGCGTAGAAAGAATTTGAGGTGGTTTAGCTCCTCCTTGTGCCATCATCCTTCCCCAAAACTTGGGTGCTTCTTGGGGATCGAATCCTGCCATAGCTGCAAAAATTAACCCCAATTTATCAGCTTCAGATTCTTGTAACCTTGAATAGGGTAACATAATTGCTAATTGCGAACTCACGCCATATGCTGTATTAAAAATAGCTTGGGTTTGAGCACTTTCGGTGCTTACTGCTACACCCAAAGCAACTCCTCCCAATTGAGTTAATAATCCTTGACTCATTCGCTCATTTCCATGGCGGGCTACGGCGTGCGCAATTTCATGCCCCATTACAATTGCTAACGCCGTTTCGTTTTGAGTTACTCCTAATAATCCCGAATAAACAACAACTTTTCCGCCTGGCATACACCATGCATTTACAGTAGAGTCTTTTACGAGATTGTATTCCCATTTATAACCAGCTAATCGTTTACTTAATTTATTTTTCGCTAAATACTGTGTAACGGCAGATTGAATTTTGCTGCCTACACTTTTTACCATTATCGCATCATTATTTGTTGATACAATAGGTGGGTTCTTAGAAAGAAAGTCTTTGTATTCACTTAAACTCATTCCTATCAAATCACTTTCAGGAAGTATGTTCATTTGACGACGTCCCGTTAACGGTACTTTGCTACATGAAGACACTAATAGGATAGCAGATAATGCTATAATAATTTTACGCATATGGTAGTAAAATAAATTTCGGAAATTTATATAAAGAATCAGCTATTCGATTGTTGCACTTAGTCCGCGTTCTACTAGTGCTTCTCGCATTGGACGAAGTTCATGAAATGAACCTTCTTTAACAGCACATCGACCGTTATGGTGAATAATATAGCTGCATTGTTCTGCCTGCTCAGGGTGATGTTGACAAACTTTCACCAATGAATCTATAACCCAATCAAAGGTGTTTACATCATCATTGTAAAGTACCAAATTATTTTCCTTTTCAACCTGTTCTTCAACAAGAAGATCTTCTTCTTCTTGTGGCTTACCAAAATGATTTTTGCTCATTATCGATAGTGTTTGTTGTAAAGGTAAGAAGTTAAGTTTGTATGTGGAAATAGAAGCGATTAATAATTCTTAACAATTATATTAACATGTTGGTTTTTAGTAAAGTAGGTGTAATATAAAAAAAGCCCCGTTTTTGGCGGAGCTGTAATTTGTTGTGCTATTGTTTTTTATTTTTTTCTTAAAATTGCATTTTGCAATTTTATTGGTTTATCGTCTTTGAATGCAACTACAAATGCATCCTCGAATCCTGCTTTCTTTAAAGTGAATTTTAGATTTTTTGCTGATGAATAATTTGTTTCTAATCCAACAAAGAATCGCAACCAAGTTGTATCGTCGTAACTAGTCATCATCGATTTATCGGCTTTCTTTTCTAAACAGGCTTGTACTTTTTCTCGTTTCGATTTGTTAAATGCTCCGATTTGTACTTTAAAAACTACGTTTCCAGTTAGAGTTACATTAATTCCATCATTCTTCATCGCTGTCGAATTTCGCATGGCCGATTCAGCTGCTTTTGCAGCGATTACTGCTGGATCAATTCCTGCCATTTTCATTGCTGCTATATCGGCTTCTGTGATGCCTCCTGATACATTGCCGTTTTCATCAAAGTTGGCGGTTAAGTCGTCTCCAACTAATCCTGCTTCGGTTAATCTTCGGTTACTAATTGCCACATCTTCCATTCCGTTTATGCTCTTGCTTAAGAATATATCTTGCACATATATTCGGTCGCTAAATTCTCCGAATCGTACGTCTTCGCTATGAGCCAAATATCCCGGTGCTTCAACTTTGAAGTTATATGTTCCAGGACCTGGTAATTCTACCGCATATGCTCCTGAAACTTTATCGGTTGTTAAATTGGCTACAACGTTTGTATCGCCTTCACGTGTGATTGTAATTTGAATTTCTTTTAAATCAGCTTGGCCAATACAATTGAATTTCCCATTAATAGCAATTGGAAGTTCTTCTGTATTTGAATAAGGTACTTTATACACGGTTACCGTTCCTGGTGCCGTTTCTCTTTGCGATGTGAAATACGCAACCTGATCAACTGTTGATGCTACAAAGCAAAAATCATCGTCAGGTGAATTGTATGGTGATCCCATATTTTCGGGATTACTCCATGTTTTTGTTACGGTATTATAATAGGCCTTAAATAAGTCAAATCCTCCCGTCGTATTGTGTCCGCGTGAACTGAAGTATAATATTCGTCCGTCAGAGTTACAGGTAGGGAATAGTTCGTCTTGCGTTGAATTTAATGAAGCTTCTATACGTTTTGGTTCTCCCCAATTGTTGTCTAAATCTTTTTCTACTCTAAAAATATCACGGCTAGCAGTTGCATCAGTTTTTGCACTGAAATACATCACACGTCCGTTCGCACTTAAGAAAATCGTTGGTCGTTCTTCTTTATCACTATTTGATGCCGAAATAATTTGATCAGGCATACTTAAAAGTTTTCCGTTTGATTGTTTAAAAGTATATTTCGAGTAGAAGTCGGAGGCAAGTGCTTCCGATTTTTCCTGAATAGTCTCTAGTTTAGTTGTATCGAGAATATGCTTTGCATTATTTACCATTTCGATGTATTGAGGAATGCTCCACCGAGGAGAGCTTTTCGTACCGATTATATTCTTGAATTCAACGAATGATTTTAATGATTCGTTGAATTTATAAGTCAAATGACACGCTCGACCATAGTAGTAGTAGATGTCTTCTGGTGATTTCGGATTTTCCATTGCAGTTTCGAGATAAGGCAATGCCTCATTCTTGTCTTTGCCTACGATTAACAAACAAATACCATAATAGTAATTGTACTTATAATTTTTAGGATTGCTACTTACCAATTGGGCAAATAGCGGAGCAGCCTTATCGTACTGCTTTGTTATAAAATACTTCTCTGCAGATTTTGAACGTTGTCCTTCAGACATGTTACCTGCTAAAGCTGCAATGGAATTAGTGAATAGCACACATACCAATAGCGCGTGTAATAGTAGCTTCTTTTTCATTAGTGCGGATGATTTTAAACGCCCTGTATGTACGCATGTGTTAGCCACGTTGTTACACTTTGCTACTTAATTGGTAGTGTTTCTCTTGAAAAATCTTCAGAAAAACTTACAACCTATAATTCGTCATTTGAAATGCTATTTATTCTGAAAATCAATTTCATACAGAATAATGGCGAACGGAATTATTTTCCGTTTTGTAGATTTCTTACATTTTTAGGGATTACTATTGAACCTTTTTCGATAAAAAACCAACCTTCGATTCTTCACCACGGATCAGTCGCTCGATGTTTTTTTGGTGGGTAATAAAAACCAAAATGCATACGAACATCGAAAAGATGTTTAAACTAGGTACCGTTTCATGGTAAATAAACATAATGGATACAGGAAATGTAAAAGCGGCCATCATCGAACTTAACGATACGTAGTGTGTGAGGAGTAGGGTGATTGCAAATATTCCAGCACAAACCAAGGCCGCACCTGGGTGTACCGCAATTAAAATTCCCAGTAAGGTAGCGATTCCTTTGCCTCCCCTAAAGCCAGCAAATATGGGGAAGATATGTCCTAATAATGCAGCAATTGATAGGGTTAATTCGAAATTGATATATTGTTGGGTGCCAGGCAGGTATTTGCCTGATAACCAAACTAATTTAACGGCTAAAAGTCCTTTTAATATGTCGATAATTAATACCGGCCAACCTGCTTTTTTCCCTAAAACCCTAAAGGTATTGGTGGCTCCAGCATTTCCACTTCCGTATTCCCTAACATCAATGCCATACATTAATTGTCCGATCCAAACAGCAGAGGGAATAGATCCCATCAGGTAGGCTAAACAAAGTAATGAAATGTTGGTCATGCTTATCATGTTTGGTCAAATGTAATAACAAACGATCGAAGAGAGCCTTTGCTTCGACTATTCTATTGTTGAAAATATTAACAAATTTCGCTTTTTGTTTAATTATCAGCATTTTGGGACCCATCTTGATTACTGATTAATTGTTGATGTAATATCGTTTTTATTGACCCGATTATTAATATATCAACTGTTTACAGATGCTTTACGGTCTTTTTTATCCTAAGTGCTTTAATTAAAAAACTCCCGGTTATTTTCGGGAGCTTATTATTTTTAATTTTCAGGTACTGCTGTAAATTTTTTAATGAATTCAGCTTTTTTGCGATCGGTGCTGAGCATATATTCATAGGGTGGTTTATCTCCTTTTGTACTTGCAATTCGTTTTTCAGGCTTCATATTATTCACAGTATCGTTGAATTTTATATCAGATGATACCGACTGCATAATACCTCTATTGTAATTGAAATACCACCACGTGGCATTGTCGCTTTCTAAGTATAAATTAAATACTTCGCCGCCTTTCCTTCTTTGAATTTCGATGTATCCATTTATTAATCTACTAACGGTGGTTTTGCCAATGAATCCAACCCCAATTGGCCCCTTCGATTTATAAGATTGAGTGCTCGGATTCCAATACAATTTCACGTCTGTTAAATAGAATGTCTTTTGTAATTCTTGTGGTATTCTTTTAGGGGCACCATAAAGATTGAATTCAGATATCATTTTATCTGTTTTTTCAGTTCCTACTAATTCTTTCATCGCTCTTACCCATGTTCTTCTTGTATCGTTGGTGGGCAGTAATGTTGGATTGCCACTAATCGACTCTGCGATCAATTTTATAGCATCATCGTTAAACATGAAATCCAATCCCATGATAACATCTAAAGTTGTTGAGTCGTTGTTGGTGTTATTCGTTACGTTTCCGGTTACATTCATTGTGAATTGCCCGAAATTAGCATTCAAATTAAGGTTTCCTTCTCCATAAACCGTACACTTATTGTCGTTTAATACGACCATATTTCCTGGCTCATCTGGAGCAAGTATTTTTTCTTTTGGTCCAATTTTATATTCGTTAGTTTTACTGTCGTAGAATAAATATCCTGAGGCACTTACTAAAGACGAATCTGTATTATGTTGCTTAGGAGATAAAAACGATGAATAAAATCCACTACTATCGTTGGATTGGTAAATTCCGACTCCTAATCTTTCCGAATTTTCATTACGTGGTTCGTTGATAGGAATGCTAACGCCTTTTGCATCGATGTCTGATTTAAATCCAAACCAGTTTACAGCGAGGTGTTCTGAACAGCTGTGATTGATGCGTGCAAACCCATCGAAGTTGACTAAAGGATTAGCAGCGGCAATGTTTACTTTTCCACGATATTGAATATTCGTATTTAATTGAAAATTGCTAGAGTCGGGAATTGTTCCAGAGGCGTAGGTTTGTAAAGAGGTGTCGATAGCAATTCGGTCGAGGTCGATTAAGTGTTTCACTTTTGCTTGATCGGTATAAGAATATTTACCCTGTGCGGTATAACTTTTTCTGCCCAATACATTGATTGTTGAATTACTGATCGTATGGTACTTTGTGGTGGTGTTTGCAATTATTTTTGCTTCTACCAATGGACGCATTACCGCGCCTCGTTCAACTACAATCGTAGCAGTGTCATTGGGTTGTATACTTGCATCGGCCACAAGTATTTCTTTAATTTTTCGTGCTTTAATTAAGTAGTCAATTAAACTATATCTGGCAAGCCCTGCGTTCCATCTTAATGAGTCTTGTGATGGATTTATACTTACAAAATCGGAACCTTCGATATTCAACTTTGTGTTGTCTTTATAGTCATCGCCAAACTCCACTTCTTGCTTATCGATAAACCATTTGAATTGTGCAATATAACAGATGTATTGGTTTAGCGGGAAACTAACATAAGATCCTTTTCCATTCGATATAAAATCTCCAAATCGTTTGACTAAATCAATTTTCGATTTTACATTTTTAGTTTGAATCGCCATTACTTTTTCGTCGTCAGATTTTAATTTGAAATCCGAGCTGTCGGCCCCATATGCTTCTTGCTTAAACCAAAAGTCGAGTGAATTTAATTCTGATTCACTATAAAAGGCATTTCCGTTTCCTCCAAGTCCTTTATTAGCTAATATTAGATTTCCATCGAGTGTAACTTGCTTGTCGTATATGTTAATGTTTTCATTCATTTTATCAACATACATTTTGTCTTTATTTGGCCGCCAGTTGATAAAAACATTTCTTCCTGTTGCCTGTGGAAAGCCAATACCCGCAATCATGTCTTTACGTAAATCGAAAGATGCATTTTTTAAATTAGTAGAATCTGGAAAAAAGACAATGTCTTTTGATTCAGATTCAGAACTCAAATAGTCGATTTTCCCGTTCCCAATTAGTCCTTGAAAACTTAAATCGATGTGATTATAGAAGGTCCCTTTTCCTCCGTACATAGGGTATCCTTCTGTGGGACTGTTTCGATCGAAACCGAAGCTGTAATCTGGACGAATGATTGCCACTTCTTTGATGTTCGGAAAGATTCCTGCCGAAACGAAATCTCCTGGAAATTTCATGCCTCCTGCCGAGAAATTATCGAGTGAATCAATGGTAAATGGATCCATACGAAAATAGAATTTATCGCGATTATATACTCCACCGTAAATAGAAGGATGATCGTAGTATACAAATGATTCTTTGTCGGATGTAAATGATGGATATCCACTGTAATTTTTCCGACTCGATTTATTATTTAAGCTATCGATATATAATGTACCTGATACATTTTGAAGTGTACTTTTTAACGGAATTAATTTAGGATTTCCGTTTTCATCCACTTCTGTTTCTGATAATACTTTTAGTCGAATTGAATCTACAGTAGTTAAATTAAATTTGAAGTCATCGTAATTAAAGGCGAATTTTTTTCCAAAGAAATCACTATGTCCTGCATGTACTCTTCCATCGAATTCGAAGTCGCGGTTTTTCTTGAGTTTAATAGCTTGATCCGTTGGTGCAATCCATACTTGCTGCGAGTCGCTTAACAATACTCTTGAGACTCCCTGTATGTCTAAATCGAAATTCAATAAGTTTAACTTAGCATTCGATTTTGCAGAGATAATGGAGGAAAATTCGATTTTATCATAATCGGTTTTGTTGGATCTTGCTGCTAGATAATAAAATAATTTATCGTTAATATTTGCTTTGTCTTCGGCAAAGTTATAGCTCACAAATCCTTTATTAGCTAGAAATATCAATAACGATCTCGCTTGTTGATCACTTACTTTTAAAAATTTAGCAAAATCTTCTGAATAGATATCGCGGTTGTTGTTTGTTGCGTATTGCTTTAATTGATACAATGGACTCATATCGGCCATCCCTTGAATTTGCTGGAATCTTTCATCGGTATAAAGCTTCGCTGATTCTAATAACATTTTACTTTCTCCAGCTCCCGATATCATGCGTAGCTCCATTACAGGGTCATCTATTTTCCAATAAATTCCATCAACATACATCTCTACTTGATGAAATGAGTTTAAGTATGGCATCGATATTCCTGAATTAATATCACGAATTAAGGATACTTCTCGATCTTTATTAATGTATTTGAAGTCGAGTGAAGGATGATAAATGGAATCATTATTAAAGTATATTACTACAGTTGCATAATCTGAACTTATTCTTTCAGCTCTAACAACAAAACTTTTACTAGTTACAATGAGGAAAGGTTTGTTGTTTTTTTTGAAAGTTAGTGTAGCCTTTTGTTCATTAGATCCAGATCCTATCATTTTTGCTCCTTGTTGCGAAAATCCTCCTATATAGTCGGCATCTTTTATAAGTTCACGAATTGATAATGTTAATGTATAACTCTGAAATCGAGGAAAAGTAGCTGTTTCAACGCTAACATTGGCAAGTATCTTATCCGATACTTTTCCTATCAATGGATCTTTGAAGTATTTTTTGCTGTAAAATATTGCGGAGTCCGACATCCAATCGGTACCAGTAACATCAATGGTAGTTGATTTTAAATTTGCAAATACATCCGTTTGTGGTTGACCTGCTCGCGTCCAATAAACCGTTCCCCCAGTGCCTTTAAATGTTTTACTAAGTGGGTAATAATATCCTTTAATTCCATAAATATTACTACTGTCATTTTTTGCGAAGCAAGTAAGATCCATCGCAGGGAAATTGATTCGTGGTACGGTATCAAATTCGAAAGTATAGTTGCCTGTATTTGCTACCCATTTAGTGGAAGATGATACGTAGAGTATATTACCGTCGAAGAGTTCTGCGCATATTTCGAGGTAATCGCCATAACGGCGTGATGTTCCGGTAAGCATTTTGTCGAGACTAGTATGCCACTTTTTGAAAGTTTCTAAATCGCGCCCCGACTTTGTAAATCCCATTAATGCTTCAAGGTAATTTCCGTAATCAGGAAATGCTTTCATACGTTTCTTTAACATATCGTTAGCCGTATGAATAATGATCGTTTGTTGGTCGTCGGTAAACTTTGGTTCTTTCATCCAAATTATTTCAAATTGATCGAGTAGTTTTTCCGTTTCTTTTTTATTTGTTAGCTCCATAAATCCCTTCAATTCTTTGAAGAAAGCCGCAGATTCCGATGAGAATTGCTTCGGAGCTTGCGCAGATGCTGTCATAGTAGCAAATAGGACTAGCAAAATCAATATTTGTTTCATAGAATTATTTTAAGATGGTAATAAAGTGGATGATTTATTTCTTTTCAAAAACTGCGCAACACCATTCTTTTTCAGTTGTGTGATACAAATATTGAATGCCCATTCCTTCGGCTTTGTTTTTTATCACGGGTAAATCGTCAGTATAATATCCACTAGTAATTAAAACACTTTTTTCATTCATAGCATCGTTGTATAAATGTAAATCTTGAAGTATAATATTTCTGTTTATATTGGCCAGAATTACATCGAACTTTTTCCCTGCAATTGCTTTTCCTTCACCTAACTCAACTTCCATTTGTGGGTATCCGTTGCGCAAGGCATTGTCGCTGCTGTTTTCAACAGCATTTACGTCGTTATCGATTGCTAATGCTGAAGTAGCTCCTTGCATGAAGGCCAATATGGCTAAAATTCCTGTGCCAGATCCCATATCGAGTACGCTTTTTCCAATGAAGTCGGTTTTCAACATCACTGTCATCACTTGCGAGGTTGTAGGATGGTGGCCAGTTCCAAATGCCATACGCGGCTGAACAACAATTTCCATTGGATAATCTGGATTCGGAGCGTGAAACTCAGCTCTTATATAGAGTTTATTGTCGATAATCTCAGGTTGGTAGTTGCTTTCCCATTCTTCATTCCAATTTCGCCACGGAATCTCCGCAAATTGATAAGTAATCTCGCATCCCTGAGTAATTACGTCGTTTATGATGGATTCTATGGCGGCCTTATTAAATAAAGAGGTTTGTATGTATGCCTTTAAACAATTATTGGTTTCTTCAAACATTTCAAATCCCGCCTCCGACAAATGATAGGTTATCATTTCGGTGTACATTTCGGCTGGAGTAATTTCGAGGTTAAGTTCAATGTAGTTCACTCGATAAAAGTAAAATTTTATGGATTGCATTCTAACACTTTTGCAATTAGGTTTTCAACAGTTGAATAGTCCGTTTTTCTGCTTTTAGTTGTAGCTTATGAATCTCAAAAGTTTAATTGTTCTATTTGTTAGCTTTTTTAGGTGAATTAGTTTTTCGATTTTAGTGATTTTAAAGCATATAACTTATTATTATTGATGTTTGATTGGGGTTAGAAAAAAAATATTTGCTGCGTTAATTGTAGTGTTTGCTTGTTTATTGTTGATAAGGCTATGTTTTGTTGGTTCTTATGTGCGAAAAAAAATGTTTTTTATA
The DNA here is from genome assembly GCA_903881665.1 of uncultured Bacteroidota bacterium. Lineage (GTDB taxonomy): Bacteria > Bacteroidota > Bacteroidia > AKYH767-A > OLB10 > CAINEC01. The sequence goes on from CAIRUC010000008.1 coordinate 13,237, forward strand.
GGTGCAGCGCACATCTTTATTATCTTTGGAACGTTGAGGAAATTAGGTCGTATTCCTGTTAATGTAGCAAGAGTCTAACGTATCGATAAGTTTATTTCTTCTTTTAATTACCAACAATGGTTTAAAGCGAAAGATGTTGGTAAAAGTGTTTTTAGTAATCTCGTGTATTTTTGGATACATCCATTTAATGAATGTTAAAACGTAGTAGTTATGCATCGTTTGTTAATTATTAATGCTAAAGGCATCGTTCAACATGGCAGAAGTCATGTTGTGCGAGGTAGTGATATGGCAAAATTGCCGATTCTTGAGAATGGTTGGGTATTGATTGAAGGCGATAAAATTCATTCTGTAGGACATATGGATGATGTAATTCATGCTCCTGCAAATGAAGTGTATGATGCTTCAGGGCGATTTGTGTTTCCTTCTTGGTGCGATTCTCATACGCATATTGTTTTTGCTGGGTCACGTGAGAATGAATTCGTAGATAGAATCCATGGACTTACTTACGAAGAAATTGCGAAGCGAGGAGGAGGTATTCTGAATTCGGCTAAGCGGTTACAGCAAACTTCGGAAGAGGAATTATTTGATAGTGCCATGATGCGTATCGAGGAAGTGAAAAGAAGCGGCACGGGTGCCATCGAAATAAAAAGTGGCTACGGATTAAGTTATGAGGCCGAGCTCAAAATGTTGAAGGTGATTAAGAAGTTAAAACAGTCATCTGATCTCACCATTAGGGCTACTTTTTTAGGGGCTCATGCTTTCCCTGCCGAATTTAAGGAAAACAGAAAAGCATATGTTGATTTGTTAGTGGACCGTTTGCTGCCTTATATCGGTGATCATGGATTAGCCGACTTTAATGATGTATTTTGTGATCGCGGTTTTTTCACTATGGAAGAAACTGATCGAATTCTGGAGGCTGGCTGGAAGTATGGTTTGCGTCCTAAAATTCATGCGAATGAACTCGATTTTTCTGGTGGAATTCAGGTGGGCGTGAAGCATAATGCTTTATCGGTTGATCACTTGGAATGTACAGGTGATGAAGAAATCGATTTGCTTTTGAACAGCGAAACCATGCCAACATTATTGCCTGGTACCGCTTTCTTTTTAAAGATTCATTATCCTCCTGCACGAAAAATGATTGATGCCGGTTTGCCGGTAGCGTTGGCTAGCGACTATAATCCCGGTTCATCGCCATCAGGTAAGATGTCGTTGGTAATGACTCTTGCTTGCCTGTATCTGAAAATGTCGCCCGAAGAAGCAATCAATGCCGCTACTTTGAATGGCGCTTACGCGATGGGTGTAATGAATGAATTAGGAAGTATGGTTCCTCATAAAATAGCGAATTTATTTATTACGAAACCCATTTCTTCGGTCGGATATCTTCCTTATGCCTACGGATCTGATGTAATTGATAAAATTGTAATTAATGGTCGATTACAATAATTTTCTATGTTTAATAATTCAATTTATTATTTGCAGGTCAAAAACTTAGAAACCATTCAAGCAAGAAAATTTGTTCAAATGGCAGCTTCGAAATAGAATGTTGTTTATTTTCATATCGCCGTAATGGCGCTCGTACTATCACATATTAAAACTGATTTAAAAAACAGGTAAGATGCTCTTATCTTAAAACTGAATATTTAAAGGCCGAGTAATATCGGTATACTCAATACTCATGAAACAATTAATAGAATGTGTTCCTAATTTCAGTGAAGGAAACGACTTGCAAATTATTAAGCAAATCACTGATGCAATCGAATCTGTAGAGGGTGTAAAACTGTTGAATATCGATCCCGGTAAAGCAACAAACCGCACCGTAGTAACAATAGTTGGCGAACCTGCTGCTGTTGTGGAAGCTGCCTTTAGAGGTATTGCTAAAGCTGCCGAATTGATTGATATGTCGAAGCATAAAGGTGAGCATCCTCGAATGGGAGCAACTGATGTTTGTCCATTTATTCCAGTGGCGAATATTTCCATGGATGAAACTGCTGAATGGAGTAAAACGTTAGCATCCAAAGTGGGTGGCGAATTAAATATTCCGGTTTACCTCTATGAAGATGCGCAAAAAGATAAATCGCGTAGTAATCTTTCGGTAATACGTGGCGGTGAGTATGAGGGTTTTTTTAAAAAGATAAAAGAACCTCAGTGGAAACCTGATTTTGGTCCGAGTGAGTTTAATGCGAAGGCGGGAGGTACCGTTATCGGTGCTCGTGATTTCTTAATTGCTTATAACGTAAATTTAAATACGAAATCGGTAAAACGAGCTAACTCTATTGCGTTCGATATTCGCGAAGCGGGACGAATGAAAACAGACGAAAAAGGCAAGAAAGTGCTCGATGCTAATGGTAACGAAATACGAATTCCCGGTTCTTTAAAAGGAGTAAAAGCAATCGGTTGGTATATTGAAGAATATGGTCAGGCGCAAGTGTCGATTAATATTACTCAGTTTCGCGAAACTCCGTTACACATCGTTTTTGAAGAGTGTTATAAGAGTGCATTTCTTCGCGGAGCGAGAGTTACAGGTAGTGAATTAGTAGGATTAGTTCCTTTAAGCGCTATGTTAGATGCAGGGAAGTATTTCCTTAAAAAACAACGGCTATCCGCTGGTGTTAGCGATGAAGAGTTAATTCATATCGCAGTAAAATCAATGGGTCTCGATGAATTAGGACCATTTGATCCTTCTAAACGCATTATTGAATTTGTGCTTAATGAAGGAGTATCGAACCCGTTGGTGAATATGAAACTTACAGCATTCGCCAATGAAACGGCAAGTGAATCTCCGGCGCCGGGAGGTGGGTCAATTTCTGCATATGTTGGTGTTTTAGGTGTTTCGTTGGGGACAATGGTTGCTAACTTAAGTGCATCGAAGAAAGGATGGGAAGATAAATGGGAGTTGTTTAGTGATTGGGCCGAAAAAGGGCAGCATTATAAAAATCAGTTAATCGATTTAGTTGATGAAGATACGCGATCGTTCAATGCAATTATGGAAGGATTCTCTTTACCGAAAGGGACTGATGATGAAAAAGCGGTGCGCAAAATAGCGATTCAAGCGGCTACTAAATATGCTATCGTAGTTCCCTTGAAAGTGATGGAAGTTTGTTTTGCAAGCATGAGTGTGATGAAAGAAATGGTAGCTATTGGAAATCCTAATTCAATTACTGATGCGGGAGTAGGAGCACTATGTGCTCGAACTGCTGTGTTGGGCGCTCATATGAATGTACGTATAAATACATCTAGCTACGATGATAAAACGTTTGTTGCCGATATCTTGTTGAAAGCTGCAGCGATTGAAGAGCAAACAACGAAGCTCGAAGCAGAGATTATTGCAATTGTAAATAAATCAATTTAATAATTATTTTAACTCCCCTCGATAAAATTACTTGTCGAGAGGAGTTTTTTTTTGTTTATCGAGCGTAGTCGAATTAACTACATCATTAAAAATACAACTGGAATTTTATGCAATTCAGGAATTTGTTTTTTCCATTCTTGAATGCGCATCGTTTTAATGCTTTCTGATGGCGTATCGATGTTGCTTGCTATACATAGTTTGGTTTCTGGATTACAATTGCTTAAAATATCCTTTAATAGCGGATTGTTGCGATAAGGAGCTTCAATGAATATCTGCGTTTCATTTCGTTGCATTGAATTCCTTTCGAATTGCTGCAGCGTTTTTATTCGTTCACTTTTGTCAATTGGAATGTATCCATGAAAGCTAAATCGCTGTCCTTCCATTCCTGATGCCATTAATGCGAGTAGGATAGAAGATGGGCCGATAAATGGTTTTACTTTAATGTTTGCTTTGTGCGCTGCTGCAACTATGCGTGCTCCAGGATCTGCAACAGCAGGACAACCTGCTTCACTTAATAAACCAGTAGGAATTCCTTTCTTTAAAGGATCTAAAAATCCATTGATGTTTTGCTTTGCATCGTGTTTGTCGAGTTCGAATATTTGCAATTCCGATTGCGGACTTTCAATCTTGCAAGATTTTAAAAATGCTCGGGCCGACTTTTCATTTTCTACTATGAAAACTTTTAATTTTCGTACTGTAGATAATACCGACTCTGTTAAATAAGTTTCGGGTGCGGCTTCACTTAATCCCGTTGGAATTAAATAAAGTGCTCTGGGAATTTCCTGTTCCAATATGTGTATTTTTTTGTTGTGTATTAGCCGTTATGCGAATGGCGTAATATTATGCTCGCGTAAGTTCAAGTACTGTGATTTCGGGTAAGATTCCTACGCGCCCCGGATAGCCTAAAAATCCTAAACCACGGTTAACATAAAGAAATTGATGTCCTTGTTTGTAAAGACCAGCCCATTGTTTGTAAATATATTGCACCGGACTCCATTTAAATCCAGGAATTTCTATTCCGAATTGGAAGCCATGTGTATGTCCTGCCAACATAATATCAACCTGAGGATATTTTGTTAAAATCTCTCCATTCCAATGCGAAGGATCGTGCGACATTAAAATATTTACATCACTGTACTGAATATCTTTCGTTGCTTTTTCCATGCTTCCGTATTTAGGGAAACGTAAATGTGTGCTCCAATTTTGTACTCCTATTAGCGTAATTTTATCGCCTTTGTTTTCAATTATGCGATGCTCGTCTAGTAAAATATCCCATCCCATCTCACGGTGATGATTAATGAGTGTAGTTAAATTTTTTATTTTAGCTTCCGACGAATCCCACTCTACATAATCACCGTAATCGTGATTACCTAAAATCGAGTAAATACCGTGTTTCGATTTTAACTTCGACAAAGCAGGCATGTGATCAATTACTTCTGTGTTTCGGTTATTTACTAAATCGCCGGTGAATAAAATTAAATCGGGATTTAAGTCGTTGATCAGCTTCACTGCAGTTACTAACGGTTCCGTAGTAACGAAACTTCCGCTATGAATATCCGAAACTTGAACAATCGTGTATCCTTCAAATCCTGCAGGTAAATTGGGTAACTTTACTTTAATACGTTTTACTTGATAATCGTAGGCGCCTTTTGCCATTCCCCAAAGCAAGCTAATAAATGGAATTGATCCAATAATTAATCCTGTTTTTACCAAAAAGTCAGAACGCGAGATGCTTGTTGATTTCACAACATCACCGGTTGCAGTGGCCTCGGCAGTAGGGAAAACTTTGGTGAATACCCATCGTATTCCGCGAATAGCATCATCGGCCAACATAAACACCAAAACAACTACTTTAGAGATCATCCATATAAATACAAATGCCGTGAAATAAGTTTTGATAAATTTTGGCCAAGTTTGTATGTCGATAACTATAGTAGTCAACACCACTCCCACACTGAAAGCTGTTAAACTCCAGAAGACCATGGATGTGATTTTTTGTGTGGATTCGGAAGCGTTTCTAAAAGCGAACTTAAATGCTTGAAAT
>CAIRUC010000009.1 GCA_903881665.1 uncultured Bacteroidota bacterium
CAATCGTTTCAAAACTTGAACCACCGTAGATTTTGTCCCAAGTTTTATTCCCAAGCGAATCAATCTTTACTGCCCAGAAATCATTATAACCAAAGGAAGGCTCTGATTTATCTCCATCAGCCGGTCCTGAACTATTGCCAATTAATAATAACCCCTTGTCAAACGTGGTAATTATTTTGCAATTGTTATCATCACCACTTGACCCAAATCTGAGTTCATTTATCTTGTTTCCTAAGGTGTCAATTATTATCACAAAATAATCGTAAAAACCCTTGTTTTGCGTAAGGAATGTGCATGATGAATCTGATCTTGTTTTTCCCGAAATAACAATATTATTGTTTAAGCTTGTTATCCCAAAAACTTCTTCAACATGATTCCCTCCAAAGGTTTTGTCCCATACTTTATTTAAGGAATCATCTAGAGCAATGACCCAAACATCGCTAAAATTGGCAGTGCAATTAGCTTCCGACTTGTCCAATTCAATACCTGGGCAATTACTTGTGCCGGCCAAAAAAATATTTAGAACCTATTTGAATACCAATAGGCTTTGCTTCGTTAAACGAAGTGCCAAAGCTGCGGTCGGAAATATAATGTAAGGATTGAGCTTGTAATGCATTGATATTCAAAAATAAAAGCGCACTAATTAGAATTGTGATTTTATTTAAAAGTGATTTCATATTGTAAAGTGTATAGGTTAAAAGAACTTATTAAAACATCATATTTAGGGCTGAATAGAAAAGCAACCATAACCCGTTAATGTGGATTTGTAGACATTTACCAATAGAATTATTCTCCTAAAGGAAAGAATAATTATTGAAAATTCAATATCAGAATTTCTTAAAATAGTCAAGTAAAAAGCTATATTAAAAATAAAGGTAATAATGTTTTTATACTATGCAATAAAAAATCTATTTATTTTTTATTGCATAGTATAAAAAACAAATTATGATTGGTAGCCCCAAAGCAGTTTTATTAATCAATCAATGATAATCTTACTCCTCAATCACCCTCACTTCCATCAAAGGATGGATAAAATATTTATGTTTCGTTTTTAGGTCGAAGCAAGTGAAGTTCTTTCTGAGTTTTTCTCCTTTCACGAATTGTTGTCCCGATTTAATTTCAAATTTTTCGTTGTAGGGAATATCTTCCAAATGCAGCCAATCTTCTTCTCCAACATTATGTTGTTTAAGGGCTTTCATTAAGTGAATATCTGAACAGCTCGATGCTGCGGGATTTTTTATATAATTAGCAACCGACACCGCTATGTTATCTGGAAAAATTTTCATGTCGAGGAAGGGCTTCAAGAGTAAGCGAAATTCGCTTTTCCATTCTTCACCATGTGGTGCTACTCGATCTCGGAATTTGTTATAGCAGGTAAGGTGCGCTACCTCGTGTGTAAACGTTATTAAAAACGCATAGGGATTTAAATCGTGGTTGATGGTGATAATATGACCTTGGCCGTTTTGCGGTGCTCTATAGTCCCCGTATTTGCTCGCACGCGTATGTTTGATGCGAACGCTGATGCGATAAGTTCTTATCCAGTCGACACAAGTTTCTACTGCGTCGGCCGGTACATATTTCATTAATGCTTCCCGTAGTTTATCTGCGGTTATCATTTATTTCATCAATTGGAAAATTATTAAACTGCTGCAATAGGCTAATGCCGACATGAAAAAGAACTGCATGATGGGCCATTTCCATCCGCCTGTTTCTCTCTTAACTACTGCTAAGGTACTCATGCATTGCATGGCAAAGGCATAAAAAATCATTAACGACCATCCTACAGCAGGAGTGTATCGCGGTTGTCCGGTTTCGGGATTAATTTCCGCTTGCATCTTATCTCTTACGGTCTTGCTTTCGCCATCGTCTTTTCCAACGCTGTAAATAGTACTCATGGTGCCCACAAATACTTCACGCGCAGCGAATGATGTTACTAAGGCAATACCGATTTTCCAATCAAATCCTAATGGCCTGATGGCGGGTTCTAATAGATGTCCCAGATGTCCCGCGTAAGAAAATTCCAACCGCTGAGCTTCTAGTTTATTCAATGCTTCTTGATCGATATTTTGTTCGGTCGATAATTGATCTATCTGCTGCGTAATAACATTAAAATGTTGCCCCGGTCCTCGCGACGATAAAAACCAAAGTATAATACTGATGGCGATAATTATTTTTCCTGCATCAAATAAAAAGATACGCACTTTCTCGTAAATCGAGTACACAATATTCGACCAGCGTGGCATTCGGTAAACAGGAATTTCCATGATAAAGTAGGAGCGTTCTTTTGCTTTTACAAACCATTTCATGCTGAGTGCGGCGCCAAGTGCTGCTAAAAATCCAATGAGGTATAACGACATCATAACGATGCCTTGTAAGTTGAATACTCCCCAAATTAATTTCGAAGGGACTACTAAAGCAATCAATAAAGTATATACTGGTAAGCGCGCTGAACAACTCATCAACGGAGTAATCATGATGGTGATTAATCGTTCTTTCCAACTGCCTATAGTTCGTGTAGCCATTATTGCAGGTACTGCGCATGCTACTCCCGAAATCAATGGAATTACGGAGCGACCGTTAAGTCCGAATTTTCGCATTAGTTTATCCATCAGAAAACTTACGCGTGCCATATATCCCGAATCTTCGAGTATGGCAATGAACATAAACAACATTGCAATCTGCGGAATGAAAATGACGATACCGCCAATTCCTGCAAGTACTCCGTTCACCAATAAATCGTTTAGCACACCTTTCGGCAATGCATTGCGTGCTGCTTCTGTTAAGCCGGTAAATGTTTGATCGATGAAGTCCATCGGAAAAGCCGCAATGGTAAAGATAGCTTGAAAGATTAAAAATAATATCCCCAAGAATATCACATATCCCCAGAAACGATGAATCATGAGCTTGTCAATTTTTGCACTCAACGATGGTTTATCATTGATTGCTTTTACCATGCAGATTTGCAATATCTCATGAATTACTTTGTATCGCTCTAATGTTTCAAATGATTGTATTTTGATGCCGTCAAATTCGTGCGACGACAGCGCTTCTTCAATTTCTTTTTTCTGCTGATCGGGAATATGAAATCCTGAAATAGCATCGCGATGATGCGCAATTTGTAATGCGGCATAGTCGCTTCGCATTTCCAATATGGAACGAATCTTTTTTAGTAGAGGAGGAGCCAATGGACTGGTTTCGAAAATATCGTTCTCGGGAATATGCAGTTCGCTGATAACGGCTTGTTTCAGTTCTTCTAGTCCGATGCCTTTACGCGCATTTACAGGCACAATACGCACTCCTAATCTGCGTTCTAGTTCATCAATCTTAATATCTATACCTTGTTCTTTTACAAGGTCCATCATGTTTAATGCAAGAACGGCAGGAATTTTTAAATCGATTACTTGTGATGCCAAAAACAAACTTCGCTTTAGGTTCGTACCGTCGGCGATGAGAATCACTAAGTCGGGATGGTTTTCATCACCCGGATCGCATAAAACTTCGAATGGGATGCGTTCATCGGGCGATTTCGGATATAAGCTATATGTTCCTGGTAAGTCGGTAATTTCAAGTGAAGTAAGCTTACCCGTCGACGAATTGTAAATTTTTGCGGATCCCGATTTTTTTTCTACCGTTACTCCTGGAAAGTTGGCTATTTTTTGATGTAGCCCAGTAAGCGCATTGAAAAGTGTACTCTTTCCACAATTCGGATTTCCTACAAGAGATACTTTAACCTGACGCAAAGTTGGTTCCGTTTGAGGGAAGGCGGTGGGCTGCAAAGCGAAAATATTAGGCTAAAGGTTTTACAATGATACTCTGAGCTTCGTCAACGCGAATACTTAATGTGGAGCCAGAAACATTTATGGCCATAGGGCATCCGAAAGGTGCAAATCGATCAATCGTAATTGTTTCTCCAGGTAAACAACCCATTTCTAATAGTTTTTGCTTCATCACATCATCTGTGAAGGAGTCAATAACGCAACGGGCTCCGCGGCGCAAATCAGAAAGTTTTACAAGGGCTGTTTCCATAGCTTATTTAGAATCATTCTAAAAGCGTTGCTAAGATAATACATCCGTAATCGATCGTACAACATTAAAATTGCCAAATCACTCAATTTGTTGTAAAGCAAATGTTTAAATATCGCTGATCTTTATCAGCAGGGCTTGTTTTGGGGATGTCGAGCCGATGTTCTGCCATTTTTTGTTGGAAATTGTCCGAAACTAGGACAATGACAGTCTTTCTTAAATAATTTGCATCCCGATGCTCCTGTCATCAATCCTAGTAGTAGCAGCATCGCTGTAAGTCGCTTTATTCGGTTCATTTCACAAATGTAATAGGTATGATGAAATGAAAACGTTGAATGGAAGGGAATTATTTCGGAAGGAATAAAGTTCAGGTTCCGTTAGGTGATTTATTTATTATTTCAAATCAGTTTGAGGAAATGATTTGAAATGGTTGGCAGCTCAAAGAAGTTGGCGGTTCTATCTTAAATACTTTTGAGGAGAAAGATTTTTCATTTATCACAAATCTTTAAATGGAATAGAATAAAATAGTGTGCAACTGATTTTTGCATTTCCTGATTTTGTTTATCAAATAAAGCAATCTTTTTTAAATGATTTCTGCACGTCGAATTATGTGTGCAATTTTAACTATTCTATTTGTAAATTCGTAAATACAAATTTCCCTCCGTCGAAGAGTCCTTTGTCGCTGATTTTTAATTGTGGAATCACTAGTAGTGCCATAAAGCTTAGTAGCATGTACGGAGCTTTTAATGATGATCCTAATGATTTTGCCAATTGGTCGATTTTAGCATAGGCGTTACCGATAGTCTCGCAATCGCGATCACTCATCAGTCCTGCTACAGGAAGTCCAATCACCATTTCTTCTGAATTGCTCACTAAACTTAATCCTCCTCTTGCTGCAATTATTAAATTTGCTGCTTTCGCCATCGATGCATCGTCGGCACCAACAATAATAATATTATGCGAGTCGTGTGCTACACTCGATGCTATTGCTCCTTCTCTTAGTCCGAAGTTTTTTATAAAGGCAACGGCTACGGGTGCTTCCGAATAGCGATTTACTACTGCAATCTTCAATAAATCTTTTGATGGATCCGCTATCAAATGCCCGTCTTTTATAGATGCATCAATAGTTTCTTCTTTGGTTATTAATTGTCCGTCGAGTGCAATAATGGTTCTTACTCTTGTTCCATCCGCTTTAATGGAAAAATCACTCGCCGTTTTCGATTGAATGTTGAATTGATTCGGTGTTGAATGTTTTCTGTCAGGTAAAAATGTTTTTTGTGCTTCTGCAACTACTTCTCCGTCGATTACCGTTTTTATTACTTCGAATGTAGTAAGGTCTTTTACGCAAATGAAATCTGCGCTGTCGCCTTCTCGCAATAATCCTACATTCATTTTATAGTGATGAACAGGGTTGATGCAAGCAATTTGCAAAACATCAAATAAGTCGTATCCTAATGAAACGGATTTTCGAACATGTTCGTCGATATGAAATAATATTAATTCATCGGGATGCTTATCGTCGCAACAAAACATGACTTCGTTCGGATGCGATTTTACTAGTGAATGCAGTGCATTGAAGTTTCTTGCTGCTGATCCTTCGCGAATTAAAATTTTCATTCCTTGCTTTAGTTTGCCCAACGCTTCTTCTAAGGTAAAACATTCATGGTCGGTGCTAATGCCTGCTGCTATATATTTTTCTGCATCGGTTCCCATCAATCCCGGCGCGTGTCCATCAACTGGCTTGTTATACTTTTTGGCCAACGCTATCTTCTTCATCACCTCGCTATCTTCAAATAAAACTCCGGGGTAGTTCATCATCTCACTCAAATAAAAAATATCGTCGCGTCTTAATAATGCTTCTACTCCGTCGGCATCTATTATGGCTCCCGCAGTTTCAAATGTGGTGGCAGGAACACAAGATGGAGCGCCAAAGTGAAATTTTAATTTTGCTCCTTTCGCATTTTCGAGCATATAAACTACTCCGTCGATGCCTAATACATTGGCAATCTCATGCGGATCACTAATAGTAGCGATCGTTCCATGTTTTAAAGCGGTGCGGGCAAACTCATAGGGGACTAACATAGAGCTTTCTATATGTATATGAGCATCAACAAATCCCGGTAATATAAAATGAGCAGGAGCATAGCCGATTTCTTTGATTTCGGTGATGATACCGTCAAGAATCGAGATCGATCCAGGGAAAATTCTTCGTTGGTGAAGGTCAACTATTTGACCAGATATTACTTTTAGAGGTTCCATAATTACTTGCAAAGATAAGGAAGATGAGTTGCTAATGCCTGATTATAGCCATTTTGTGAAGTTTTTCAACAGTTTATTGTGAAAAATATTAATTTTTGTAGAAAAGGTCAAAGTTTTTCCTTAGTTTTGTAAATATTCATCCATTAATTTCAATTCAATGAAAACAGGTAAAGTAAAATTCTTCAATGAGGCTAAAGGATACGGCTTCATAATCGAAGATGAAACAAGCAGAGAAATCTTCATTCACCACAGTGGTCTTGTTGACAAAGTTCGCGAGAACGACCAAGTGAGCTACGAAGTTATTGAAGGTCGCAAAGGTCTCAATGCTGTGAACGTGAAAAAAGTGCAATAAAAAATTGTCTTTTCAACGTGAAGATCCCGTTTTCTACCCAGAAAACGGGATTCTTCTTTTTATAGCGTTTCCCATCTCTATTTCAATATTTTTGCATCATGCAAGTGCGCCGCGAATATTTTGATACTCCAATCGAATACTTAAAAGGAGTGGGACCTCAACGAGGAACCGTGCTGCGTACTGAGTTTTCTGTATTTATTTTCGAAGACTTACTACGTCATTTTCCTTTCCGTTACATTGATCGGTCGAAGTTTTATAAAATCGCTGAGATTCGTGAGGATTTACCTTATATTCAGCTGAAAGGTAAGTTGTTGCGTATAATTTCACATGGAGATAAACGTACAACGCGCATTTCGGCCATCTTTGCTGACGATTCAGGGCAAATGGAACTTGTTTGGTTTCAAGGTGTTAAGTGGTTGAAATCGTCACTAAAAACAAATGTGGAGTATATCGTTTTCGGAAAACCGACGGCCTTTAATGGGAAGTTCAATATTGTTCACCCCGAATTAGAGGAGGTTGCGAAAGCCGAATCGTTTTCGGGTCCTTCCCTCAACGGGGTCTATAGTGTTACCGAGAAATCAAAGGTGAATGGCCTCGATTCTAAAGCTATTGTAAAGTTACAACGCACATTATTGGCAGGGTTGCCTAAGGTGATTCTTGAATCGTTGCCCGCTTCTGTGGTTGATCATCATCGCTTAATGTCACTGCGCGATGCACTGGTTAATATTCATTTTCCTGCCAACGAAATATTGTTGGCGTTAGCTATTCGAAGGTTAAAGTTTGAAGAATTGTTTTATGTGCAAATTCGTTTGCTCAGAGCTAAAGCGCAGCGAAATGAAGATTTTAAAGGGAAGGTTGTTGCTAAAATTGGTGATGTGTTTAACGACTTTTATCAAAATCAGCTTCCTTTCAAACTTACCAATGCGCAGAAACGTGTGCTTAAAGAGATTCGTCTCGATATGGGTTCCGGTAAACAAATGAATCGTTTGTTGCAGGGCGATGTAGGAAGTGGAAAAACGATGGTGGCCTTGTTAAGTATGTTGATGCTAATCGACAATGGTTATCAAGCTGCATTAATGGCCCCGACAGAAATTTTAGCTTCTCAGCATTTTCAGTCAATAGCGGAGTCGTTGCAGCAGATGGATATTAAAGTTGGATTGCTCACCGGTAGTACCAAAACCGCGCATCGTAGGTTATTACTCGAAGAGTTGAAAAATGGAAACTTGAATATATTGATAGGCACACATGCATTGATTGAAGATCGTGTGCAATTTAATAATTTGGGATTGGTGGTGATTGATGAGCAACATCGTTTCGGTGTTCAGCAGCGCGCTAAATTGTGGATGAAAGATAATGAAGTGCCTCATGTTTTGGTGATGACAGCTACGCCGATTCCGCGTACATTAGCAATGACGTTATATGGCGATCTCGATACGTCTGTAATTGATGAATTGCCTCCAGGTCGAAAGCCGATTACTACATTGCATAAATTTGAATCGGGACGGTTAGAAGTGTTCGGATTTATGAAGCGTGAAATTGCTTTAGGCCGACAAGTGTACGTTGTATATCCTTTAATTGAAGAATCAGAGAAGCTCGATTATATGAACCTCTTTGCAGGCTATGAAGGCTTATGTAAAGATTTTCCTTTGCCCGAATACAAAGTGAGTGTTGTTCATGGAAGAATGAAGCCTGCAGAAAAAGAATTTGAAATGCAACGGTTTAAAAATGCAGAAACCCAAATTATGGTTGCTACAACGGTAATTGAAGTAGGGGTGAATGTGCCTAATGCTTCGGTAATGGTCATTGAATCGGCAGAGCGTTTTGGATTATCGCAATTACATCAATTACGAGGCAGAGTAGGCAGAGGTGCGGAGCAGAGCTTTTGTATTTTAATGACGGGAAATAAAATTAGTCATGAGGGACGCTTACGCATGAAAACGATGGTAGATACGAATAACGGATTCGAAATTGCGGAAGTCGATTTAAAGCTTCGTGGCCCTGGTGACATTACGGGTACGCAACAAAGTGGAGTGGTGAATTTACATATTGCCGACATTACAAAAGATAGAGCTATTATGGAAGAAGCTCGATTAACTGCCGCCGAAATTATTGCCGAAGATCCTAGTCTTACTAACTCAAAATATCAAATCATTAACGATCAATTATTATTTCAAGAAAAAGAAAAATCTAATTTTAGTAGAGTAAGTTGAGTTGGATGTGAATATGGCTTGTGGTTTTTTGGTGATTATGGAGGTGATTCATGATGAACGATGCATGATGTTCGCGGTCCATTATTGAGATCCAAGGTCCGATTGCATAATATCGATAAATGATGAACGATGATTGATGCTCGATAATAACGATGATAGATTATTGACGATGATAGATAATCAAGAATCAAGAATCAAAATAAGTTGCTCGATACTGTAAACAAAATAGTATTGAAAAAATCGAGAATCGAGAATCAAGATCCAATCAAAACCACCGCATACGCCGCAACTCCTTCTTCTCGTCCTACATATCCCATTTTTTCATTGGTAGTAGCTTTGATTGAAATATCTTCTTCTTCAATTTTCAAAATAGGTGCTAACGCCAATTTCATAGCATCAATATGAGGCTTGATTTTGGGCTGTTCTAAAACTAAACTAACGTCTACATTGCCTATAGAATATCCGCGTTCTTCAATAAGTTTTATTACGCGTTGCAATAAAATTTTGCTATCGATGCCCTTAAATTCCGATGAAGTGTCGGGAAAATAAAATCCTATATCTTTTAATCCTGCAGCGCCTAATAACGCATCACAAATGGCATGTATTACTACATCGGCATCTGAATGTCCTAAAGCTCCTTTGGTATGTGGAATTTGAATTCCACCAAGTGTAAATGTTAATCCTTCTTGCAGTTGATGAACATCAAATCCGAACCCTACTCTCATTTTCATATTACGAAGATACTACTTCCCGATTAAGCGCATAAAAAAAGGACGACTTTCGGCGTCCTTTTTTTATTTTGATTGAAAAGATTAATCAGTGTTTTTTTCCGCTTTATCTCCGTCTTGTGAGTCAAAGTCAAACGTTAACGTAAAATGTAATGTATTTTCTAAAGGGTTACGCTGATCGGTAGGAATTAAGTAAGCTAGATCTAGACCGAATACATTGTAACGTAATCCAGCTCCTAATGTAAAGTACTTACGATTTCCTTTTGTTTTGTCTTCGTAGAAATATCCCGCACGGAAAGCAAATTGCTTATCATACCAATATTCCATCCCGAAACCAATATTGATTTCTTTTAATTCTTCTTTAGTTCCGCCTGGAGCATCACTAAACGATTGAAAAATACCAGATGCAACACTCACGTCAGGATCCTGTCCATAAAGAATTACATCGTTAGCGCTATTTGTAGAGTCTTGGGTATAAATAGGCGGAGTAGGTACTAATAATTTATTGATGTCTAACCCAAATGAAAGATCGTTGTATTCATTCAGCTTTAACTTTAAACCCGGTCCTATTCTTAAATTAGTAGGAATGAAGTTTTTAGTTCCTGTTTCAGTGTAAGATATCTTTGCTCCGATGTTACTAATATTGGCCCCAGCAGTTAAAACGGCTTCTTTGTCGCCAATTTCGATGTCTTTTTGAAAGTAGGCTGATATGTCGGCGGCGGCTGAGTTACCTGCTTTTGAGTCGGTTCCTTCAACCGAAGTTCCTCCGGTTAAGTTTGAGTGGATATAACGTAAAGCAATACCCCCGCTAAAGTAATCACTAAGTTTTCTTGAATAGGCTAAGTCAAATGCAAACTCATTTGGTTTGAAGTCGCGAATGGTATTTCCGTTGTTGTCAGTAAAAGTGATATTACCTAACGAGAAATAGCGCAATGATCCTCCAATCGCCTGGTCTCCTTTCATTTTGGAGTAGCCAGATACGTAGGCAATAAACATGTCGTTTACCAATGCTTTTAACCACGGAGTGTAGGAAATTGAGAATCCCGATTTCTTTTCGTTGAAGGCTAACTTAGAGGAATTCCAATGAATGGAGTTAATATCTGATGATGTAGCTACGCCAATATCACCCATCCCACCGGCGCGAGCGTCAGGAGAAATCGACAGAAATGGAACCGCCGTGGTGATCGTGTTGATTTGGCCAAGTAAGTTCGTTTTATCGCTTTGCGCGTTGGCCGAGTAATGCAATACTGTTGAAAAACCTAACAGAATCAGACAATGTTTCGTAATTCGTTTCATAATCATTAATAGGTCCCTTTTTAGGGTATTAAGCTGGCAAATATAACGATAATAGCACTTATATGGTTACTATTTGACGGTTTATCTAAGTAATACCAATCGTTCGAGTTTTTCTGCCGTTTCGCCGTCGGCAGTCCTGATTTTCAATCGATAAATATAAGCGCCTTTGGCTAATTGGTCGCCAAAATCGTCTTTCCCGTCCCATTCAAGGGGGCTATTCCTGTATCCCTCGCATACTTGATAATTGCTAAGCGTCTTCACTAATTTTCCGCTAACTGTAAATACTTGAACCTGAACAGTCATGCCCGTGCATGGCTTATTGTGTTCAAAGTAAAATGCTGTTTTGGTGCTAAACGGATTAGGGTAGTTAAGAACGTGATCAATGGCTAGTTCGGCCGATGAAGTAACCACGAAGTCGGTTGATACGTCAGATGAATTCCCGTTAATATCCCATGCTTTGAAGGTGAGGGTATGGTTGCCCTCTGCTAAATCGCTAAGTTTATATCGTACTCTTCCTTTCTGGTAACTATCTAATTCCGATTCGTAATAGTCATTTAGAACGACGAGTGCTTGCTGTTTATTGTCTATGATTGCAGTAATATCGTGGCCAATTCCATTTCCAACGGTATTTATTCCGCTAGAGTCAAAAAGGATAGCTAAAATGGCTGGGTTTTGATCAGTCATTCCTCCTGCCGTGAAATTCTCGTCATTTATATATAAGTTTATTTTCGGTCCATTCTGATCCTGTATGGAGTTATTCGAAATTCCGCCTATCTGTATTTGTTCGTTATACCCTTGTGCATCATTTTCAGAGCTAAAAGCATAGTAACTAAATCTGCCTGTTCCGTATTGGTAAGAAATGTCTTTGGGTACAATAAAAGAACAGTTAAATTGACCGTTGACAACACTCGATTTTCCTTTATATAGAATATTTTTACGTAATAAGAAGCTGTCGGGTTTGCTTACATCGTCGCCCGCTACATCGTTTACCAAATTGTAAACTTTAGTTGTTTTGTCGTAGATGGTTGTATAAACTACTCCGTTGAAGTTGTTTAATACACTGCCGCCCGCATCACTTACATTTCCCGAAATGGTGATTTTACTAAGTGATGAAAGTGTATCTTTCGTTATTCCAGTTCCTGTTTCTTGAATGGAAGTGGTGTTTACTTTGTATTGAGGATAGGCGAGTCTAATCGATGGGTCGCCTAATAAAGTAACATTTCTGTTTCCTGAGTTTTCGCGTTTTGCCAATCGTTGAATGTCTCCAATACGTGGCATTTCTCCATTAATAGGAGTGAACATATACCGGAGTATATCAGCGTTAATATATTCATTGTCGATAGCGAAGGCGAGTCGTACAGTTGTAAATAAGCAAATTCCTCCTCCGTTGCTGTTTAATAAAACTAGCTCTCCAGCGGATGTTCTTTTCGGGTCATCGTAACGGCTGAATTCGCAAGTTGCCGTAATAAATGCAGGCAGACTGTTAATGTTATTCCATCCGTTAATCATATTAATGTTGAGTATCGCTTCAGCAGCCCATCCTAGTTCACCTCCATGCCCAGTATAATTCATTAAGAAAACTCCTTTTTCAATGCGTTTATCAATGGCATCATTTACTTCAGGATATCGTTGTCCGCCAGGTGTTGATTGTTGTTTGTAGGCATCCGATACAATTTTATCAATATTGTATACAGGTTCATTCGATTGAAAAGTGTTGGCAATTCTCTCGCTTTGATGGAAGTGTAAATTACTGTCTTGGTCGTCGGCAACAAAACAAAGTGTATTTCTCCAGTCGCCGAATCTTGTAGCGTTTGTTCCTGCACAAAATGTTTGATCGTTGATTGTTCCTGGTGTTTCGTAAGTAATAATTTTGTCAACCATTAGTCGGGCGCTAGTCGCATCACGAACTGGAATTCTGCCTATTCCAATATCAATCAAATCGGAAGATGATAGTGATCCTTCATTGTCGTCGAGCATTCCGAAAAAGTCGTCGGATGTATATGAGCTGATAAGAGAAATGGAATTGTCGGATTGAAATGTGGGTATATAGTTGGTATTACCACCTATCCGACTTTTAGGGTCGTATGATCCGTCGCCCATCAAGAGTAAATATCTAGGTTGATCGTTAGTGCCATTTGATCTATCATAAAACATTTTTACGAAATCGCGAATTGCTGCAACATCTTGTGCTCCAGATGAAAATTCATTGAAAATTTGTTCGGTAGTAGCAACAACAACACGTAAATTGTCATGGTCTCTTCTGAATTGAGCTAATCGTTCTGATTCTTGTAAAAAATCAGGATGCGTAACGATAATCAGGTCGGTAGCACCTAATGAATGTAAATCCTGATTTAAAATTTTCCCTGAATATTTCGGTGTTTTAAAGCCGTAATTCGCGAACATATAATATTCACTACTCTCAGATGCGGCAAGAGTGGAGGTGAACTCTGCAAGGGTTCCGTTTTTGTCGAATTGTTGCTCAAAAACATTTGTAGGATCAGTAACATTCCAAATTTTCGCACTTGTGTATCCTGAAACTAGGCTGTATCGAATTGTGCTTTGAGCATTGAGCGTGTCTTGATCTCTGAAAGCAAAGCTTCCTCCTTGAAAATTAAGTGCACGCGTTACGTTTAATTCAATATAGTCGATCCATCCAGTTGAGGAGGAATTGTAAGGTGTAAATACATAATTAAGATTGATGTTATTGCCTGATGCGACAAAAGTACTTGATGATATATTGGATCTCGCGAAATCATCGGTATAGCTAGTTCCTACATTTGATAAAGTTTGCGTTAATACGTTGCCGTTATTGTACAAAATATTAAACTTGCTTGAAGTGGCTGTTTTTGTTGAGGTTCGTGCTATTACACTTGATTTTAATTTCGCTGTACCCGGAATTAAATTCGGGAATGCGAAATCGAAATTTTGTGAAAGTGAAACGTCAAATGAATTGCCATACCAATTCCTTCCCGACTTAATGAAGTTATAGTCGTCGTTTTCGTGAAATCCATAATCGGTAAATGATGTTGCTATACGGTCGGCAATTAATGTATTGTTTGATGGGGTAGAAGTAATCCTTTTTCCTGTCGCCGTTGAAGTAGTAATGAAATAAAATGTACTGTCGCTAAAGTAATTTTTCGAGTGTGAATATCTTTTTTCCGAGCTATTGTAACTCCATTTATTTGGACCTTCTCCATAAAATAAAAAGTAGTCTCCCGAATTAAATGTCCCACTTTGATCGGCATCAATCATTTCAATCGCGTTTTCTTTAAGATCGTCAGCGCGTTGCGCATTATTTTGCAATGCTAGCATTCCGCCTCCATTGCCGTATAATTGAATGTTTGATAAGTTCAGCTCAGTGTTTGCAAATCCATTGCGCGTTAGGAAGTCGTAATCTACTTTGTAAATGCCGCCGTCACTTATGCCGATTTTAATCCATTTTCCTGTTGATAATACTGAATTGGCAGCATATACGTGAGCTGTTGTTTTAGCTACTACGTTTATCTCTTGCGTCTCGTCATAATCGATCGAAAATGAAGTCAGTTTTTCAAACTGACCACCTGCTGATTTTCTAAAGGGGAAAATGCGAATGGTTGTAAAACTCTCTTTTCTTGAAATTCCAGAAGTCGATTTGATGTCAGCAGGAAACGATTCAACAGTAACAGAAGTTAAGATAGCGACTTCTTCAGAATTGCAAATTACATATTTGGGGTCGCCTAAAACGGCCTTTTTTTGGCCTTGAACCATTATTGAGAACGCCGGAAGTCCGTTAAATTCGCTTGGATAAGTAGCATCTTTAAACGAAAATCGGGCTTTTCCGGCCTCATCCAATTGAATTGTTTGCCACTCGATTAAATATTTATTTTCTTGGCTAAAGGCCTGCATGGGTGCTTGCAAAATGCTGAAAAGCAAACAAATAAATATGTATGGGATTTGATTTAGTGGTCGATTCAGGCGGAATATTGACATTGAAGCGTAAGGTTTGATGGGTATTAAACTTTTTTCAAGAATAAAAAAAATTACATTTGTAGCTGAAGTGAACTACGATTTTTACATCTTTGAAGTTTAAATCTGGAACAAATGAACGAAGTCTTGAGCAGAATATTGCAATTTTTGTTTCAACATTATGTAACAAAAATAGAATACTTCGTATAAGTTCAGTAGTTAAAGCCAATCATTATGCTAAAGCGCTTATTCTTTTGTTTGTTTCTTGGGCTCAGCCTCGTTGCTAATGCACAGGATGCCCAGTTTACCCAATTCTATGCAAACCCGTTGTATTTAAATCCGGCTTTTGCTGGATCGGGTCGTTGTCCGCGTGTCGGAATCAACTATAGAAATCAATGGCCTGCATTAAAGCAGACCTACATTACAACTAGTGCCTCTTACGATCAGCATTTCGATGGACTGAACGGAGGTATCGGTTTAATGGTATTGAATGACAAAGCCGGTGAGGGTACCATTTCTACTACTAATATTAGTGGGATGTATGCTTACCAGTTAAACGTAAATCGCAAGGTTTCAATGCGTTTCGGTTTGCAAGCCACTTATGTTCAGAAAAAACTCGACTGGGATAAGTTGACTTTCGGTGATATGATCGACCCGCGTTATGGGTTTGTTTATGAAACGCAGGAAGTAAGGCCAAAGGAATCAAGATCATTCATGGACTTCTCTTCAGGTTTGTTAATTTACTCTAGTAAAGTGTATGGAGGTTTAGCGTTACATCATATGACTCAACCCGATGAAGCGTTTATCGTGAAAGGGGCCAGTAAGTTACCAATGAAAGTAACTGCACATCTCGGAGCATTATTGCCAGTAGGCGAAAATGCTGGTCGAGGATACCGTGGTAAAATGAATAAGGATGAAGGAACTTTCTTCTCTCCTAATATATTGTATCAACAACAAGCATCTTTCAATCAGTTAAACGTCGGTATGTACATACTACACTCACCAATTGTGGGTGGATTATGGTACCGAGGTAATTTCGGAAAGGATAAATTCCTTTCTAGTGACTCATTTATTGCATTAATTGGAATTCAGCGTGGTGTGTTTAAGTTTGGGTATAGTTACGATGTAACTGTCTCGTCTTTAAGTAACTCAACTGGAGGTTCACATGAGGTTAGTTTAGGGCTCCAGTTCGAGTGCCGACCAAAAAAGAAGAGATTCCGTGCAATAAGTTGCCCAAGTTTTTAGTTTATTTACCATATTTGTCCTTCCAAAGACCCTATCAACATGAAATTTAGAAATCATTTGCTTCCAGTGCTTGCCATCGGAATGATGATTTTTTCAGCTTGCAGTAACTATGAGAAATCAGGTGCTACCGGCTGGAATTACAACGATGAAAAAAACGGTGGATTCGAATCAGTTCCTTATACTGAACAAGAAACCGGACCAGGATTAGTCCTTATTGAAGGAGGTACCTTCGTAATGGGTCGTACTGAGCAGGATGTTGTCCAAGATTGGGATAATGTGCCTCGCCGTGCTACCGTTGCTTCGTTCTACATGGACGAAACGGAAGTTTCTAACGAGTATTACCGTGAATATGTATACTGGTTGGAACGTGTTTTTGGCACCGATTATCCTGAAGTTGCCCGTAAAGCGCTTCCTGATACATTAGTATGGCGCGACAGGTTGGCTTACAACGAGCCTTATGTAGAGTTATACTATCGCCATCCAGCTTATAAAGATTACCCTGTTGTTGGTGTAAATTGGCTTCAAGCGAATGATTATTGTGCTTGGAGAACCGATCGTGTAAACGAGCAAATCATGATTCGTGAAGGCATTCTTCGTGTGAATCCTGCACAGGTAAATGAAGATAACTTTAATACGGATGCATATCTTTCAGGTCAGTATGAAGGTCTTGTAAAAGCACCTCTTCAAGATTTAAATCCAAATAATGATACGCGTAAAGTACGTATGGAAGATGGTATCCTTCTTCCTCGTTACCGTTTACCAACCGAGGCTGAGTGGGAATATGCTGCATTGGGCTTGATCGGAAATACGATTTATGAAAACGTAAATGAGCGTAAATTATATCCATGGCAAGGCCACTCAGTACGTAATCCTGAAGATAAATTCAAAGGAGAAATGTTGGGTAACTTTAAACGTGGACGTGGTGACCAGATGGGGGTTGCTGGTAAATTAAATGATAATGCAGATATCTCTGGCCCAGTTTATTCATATTTACCTAACGATTATGGTTTGTATAACATGGGTGGCAATGTGGCTGAATGGGTAATGGATGTTTATCGCCCACTTTCACACGAAGACAAATCTGACTTTAACTCTTTCAGAGGTAATGAGTTCCAAACGCAGCAACGTGACGATGAAGGTGCAATTTCTGAAAAAGATAGTTTAGGACGAATACAATTGCGCGATGTAACTGAAGAAGAAGCATCTTCACGTCGTAATTACCAAAAATCAGACAATAAGAACTATTCAGATGGCGATGAGCCTGAATATGCTACGTATGTTTCCGGAGCAAGTACATTGATTGACGACAAGGCACGTGTAGTAAAAGGTGGTTCATGGAAAGATCGTGTGTATTACATGACTCCAGGCACACGTCGTTTCTTAGATGAAAGTCAACGTACCGATTGGTTGGGATTCCGTTGTGCAATGGCGCGTGTAGGAAGCCCGGTAGGATTGAATTCTGGGAAAAGAAAATAATAACAATGCATTACTGATAAAAAGCCACCTGAAAAGGGTGGCTTTTTTATTTCTATAACTATGTTTGCACTAGCATTCATGAAAACATATTATCTGCTTAAAATAAAGGGCAAAGCCAAGATCCCTGATTATGTGCAAATGCGCGATGATCAATTTACATTGTTGGCTTACTTCCGCCTCGATCGGCCTGAGAAATCATTATCGAAAATTGGACTAGGCGAGAAGGAACAAATAATAATATCAATTCTCGGCGAAATGCAATTCGGGAAAGTGCAGCAAGTAGAACTTTGAAAAATAAATAAGTATGTCAGATATAGTCGTGAACCTCGAACATGTTTCCATTTTCCACAATAAGAATATGGTATTAAATGATGTGAATTTTCAAGTGAAACGAGGAGACTTCGTTTACATGATTGGAAAAACTGGTAGTGGAAAAAGTTCTATCATGCGTTTGCTATATGGTGATCTTCCTTTAAAGCAAGGTGAAGCTTCTGTGGCAGGATTTAATTTGAAAACGATGAAGAACAAAGAAATTCCAGTAATGCGTCGCAAGCTGGGAATCGTTTTTCAAGATTTTCAATTGCTTACTGATCGTACGGCAAAAGATAATCTTACTTTTTATTTACGGGCAACTGGCTGGGACGATAAAGTTAAAATGGAAGAGCGAGTTAACGATGTGTTGAATAAGGTGAATTTAAGTTCTAAAGGATTTAAAATGCCTCAGGAATTATCGGGTGGCGAACAGCAACGATTAGTAATTGCTCGTGCTCTACTGAACGACCCTGATTTAATTTTAGCTGATGAACCTACCGGCAACCTCGATCCTGAAACTAGTCGCGAAATTATGAATCTTTTATTTGAAGTAAGTTCAAATAAAAGAGCTGTGGTGATGGTAACGCATAACTATAATTTGATTGATAAATTCCCTTCGCGAGTAGTAAAAGTTGATCAAGGTAAATTGTCGGAATTGGGAAGTGAAGTTCAGGCTTGGGCTGCCGCATCTCCTTTGTAATTATAAATATACTGAGTAAGTTGTAGCGCGTTTTTTTTGTTGTTGAAATGCTCATTTAAAAAGGCAGATCGCGCAGCAATATCTTTTTCCGTAAAAGGAATGTTTTTAAACTCCTGAATTTTATTTCTGAATTCTTCCGGTTTGTTGGCTTTCAAAATTATTTTGTTTTCAGGAAAACCTTTCGTCATTTGCTCGTTGGCTATAATATGCTTTCCTTCAAATAAGGATGCAACTAATTTTAACTTTACTCCTGTAGGCTGAAATGTAGGTAGTAAATGAATTTGAGCATCCTTCATCAGTTGCTGCATTTTAAATTGGTCAGGGTTTTCAATGAGAGTAACGTATGGGTGTTTTTTGATTTCTCCTTTTAGTTTTATAGTAGGATTTTTTCCTGCAATCACAAGTGGAAATGAAACGCCTTGCATCACTTTTTTGATAAGAAATAATGCCGCCTTTTCATTCTCAATTACCGACAAGTTTCCATGATACAACATGAATTCTCCAACTCCTGTAGTTGCACTTATTTCTGAGTAAGGATGAAAGGCGGGAACATAACAAACCTTGTCGTTATATCGTTGACGGAAATAATGAAAATCACCCGAGGAAATAGTGGAAATCTTTTTTGCCTTTTTTAAAATATCTTGATATGGTTTTAACTTCTTCGACTCAAGGAAGAAATAAAAACGTTTGAGGAAATTACTTTCAGCTAACATTAAATGCTTATAATAATGATGCTCTACATTATGTGTCCGAATCATGCTTCTTGCCCCTAGGTTAACGTTGTTTATTAGCACGGAGGTGGTATGCAATCCTTCAAATAAAATCTGACATTTCTTCTCGTCTAGTCGGTGTAGTAATAATCGTGAATAACGCGAATTAACAATAAAAGGCGTTAATGAAAAGTGCTTAAATAGGGAAGTGTTCCGCGGATAGTAATTTACTGATTCACACAAAGAAGCTAGTGTGTTACTAAAACAACGACTATTGAAATAGCAATGAAGGTGGATTCGAATCCCTAATTCGGAAAGCGCTTTTATTTTATAAAAGACATCAATGACTCCTCCATAATCTGCAGGATAGGGTATGTCGAAACTAATAATATGTATTTCGCGATTAGTCAATGGCGTTAAATATTCTTAAAAATTTTTCTCTTTCTTTTTCCCAGTTCAATTCTTTCGATGCTTTTTCAAGATTGACTCTCCATATTGCATTAGCATCTGCATCATTCAACATTTCATTAATATGCTTTGCAATATTTTCGGGGTTGTGATCTTCACTAATTCTGCCTACTTGATAAGTCTCAATTACGTTTCTTACTTCTGGAAGATTGCTTGCAAGAATAGGGATTCCCGCTTGTATATAGTCGAATAATTTATTCGGCAAACTAAACTTATAGTTAATGTTTGTGTCTTTGTCTAGTGTAATTCCTAAGTCGCATGCGGCAGTATATTTACGAAGTGAAAGTACAGGTTGCTTCGCCACAAACATTACTTTTTCTGTTAACCTAGATTCTACCACCTGCTGTTTTAATTGGTCGATTACATCGCCGCCGCCAATAATTAGCAGTAATACCCCATTTAAATAGTTCATAGATTCAACGGCTTCTTCCGCTCCGCGTTGAATGTTTATGCCTGCACCTTGTAAAATCACGATTTTTCTGTCGGAGGGCAGATTTAGCCTTACCCTTAGTTCATTCTTATCGGCCATAAATGGCAAGCTCACTTCTGGTACATTTTTGATCACTTGAAATGCCGTTCCGTATTCATTATCGTACAAATTGGCAATGCTCTGGTTTACGGTAATGGCATGTTTTAGTCCGGGGACACATAGTTTTTCTATGAGTTTCCATATTTTTTTAACCCTTGGCCGACCTTCTAATTCGGGTACTCCGGTAAAATATTCATGGCTATCGTACACCAAAGGGATTCTTTTTAGTCGAGATGCTAAATAATTTGGCAGTAATGTGTCAAGATCGTTAGCCACTAAAATATCCGCATGATGCCACATTAAAAACCCGAAGAGACGAATATTAAAGGTTAAATAAAACAAAGGTCCCTTTTCAAACCAAAGCTTAAAACGGATGATTCGGTAACGTTTTGGCATTAGTTCTGCGCTGGTTTTCAATGATCTAGCGATTACCAAAACGCGATGGCCGGCTTCTTTTAAAGTCGAAGCCATGCGATTTACCCGCTGATCGGTTACCATGTCGCTGGTTACAGAAATAAGAATTCGTTGAGCCATTCAAGGGCAAAGTTAGTCGTGTTCTCGTCAAGCTGAAAGGATTCCTGTTAATTTATTGTAGAAGTGTCGTAATTTCAATTGTTTCGTAACGTTCGTTGCCCTATATTTGCCGCCTCTGTAAAATAACTAAAATCAATGCAAAGTAAAGGCGCAGTAAAGCTATTTGCAATCCTTCTGGCACTAGTATGTGTTTATCAGCTATCATTCACGCTGGTGACTAAAGGTGTTGAAAGCGATGCTAAAGAATTCGCGAAAGGCGATGAGCAAAAAGAAAAAACGTATCTAGATTCCATCTCTAGTAAAGGGGTTTATAATCTTTTCGTAAAAGATTATACGTATCAGGAATGTAAAGAGCGTGAACTTAATTTGGGTCTTGATTTGAAAGGCGGAATGAACGTAACCCTCGAAGTATCGGTGGTTGACTTAGTTCGTACACTTGCCGGAGCAAATCAAAATGATCCTACTTTCAAAAAAGCAGTAGATCGTGCTTTAGAACTACAAAAAAGCTCAAGTAAGGGTTTTGTGGATCTATTCGGTCAGGCGTATAAGGAAGTTGATCCTAATGCCAGTCTAGCTGCCATTTTCGCTAACATCGAAAATCAAGACAAAATCAATTTTAATAGTACTAACGAGCAAGTGTTAAAGCATTTGAACGAGGAAGCTACTGCAGCTATTAGCCGTTCATTTAACATTCTTCGTACTCGTATCGATAAGTTCGGGGTTACTCAACCAAATATCCAGCAATTGGGTTCAGGTCGTATCCTTGTTGAACTTCCGGGTGTAAAAGAGCCAGAGCGTGTTCGTAAATTATTACAGGGAACAGCGAAGCTTGAATTCTGGGAAACATATTCTTTCGGTGATGTGGCTCCTAGCCTTGTTGCTGTAAATAAAATGTTAGCAGGAACTGCTTCAGTAGATTCTGCAGCTAAAGTGGCAACAGATTCTACATCAACAAAACCTGATTCTTCAAAAACAGTCGCTGCTGATACTAGCAAGAAAAACTCATTAGTAGATAAGCTTGGAAGCGATACTGCTGCGAAACCGGATTCTTCTAAAAAGACATTCGAAGAGTTTGCTAAAGAAAACCCATTGTTTGCTTTCTTATTTCCTGCCGACGGACAAGTTCGTACTCAAGACGAAAAGACAAGTGTAGATAAACAAGCTGTTATTGGATATACCTTAATTAAAGATACCGCAAAAGTTAATGCAATTCTTGCTCGTGAAGACGTGAAACAAGTGTTGCCTAAAAACTTACGTTTATTATGGTCGGTTAAACCTCCAAGTCCTGAGTCGCAATCGTTACAATTGATCGGTATTAAAGTAAATAGTCGCGACGGATCAGCTCCACTTGATGGTGGTGCTATTTCTGATGCTCGCCAAGACTTCGGTCAGTTTAACAGCAAGCCTGAGATTTCAATGAAAATGAATCTTGAAGGTGCTAAAACGTGGAAGCGCTTAACAGGTGAAAACGTTGGCAAGTCGGTAGCTATCGTTTTGGATGATTATGTTTATAGTTTTCCAAATGTACAAGGAGAAATACCTAATGGTAACTCTAGTATAACTGGTAACTTTGAAATTAATGAAGCGAAAGATCTTGCAAACATCTTAAAAGCAGGTAAACTTCCTGCTCCTGCACGCATTGTGGAGGAAGCAGTGGTTGGGCCTTCTTTGGGTAAAGAAGCAATAAATAATGGATTACTATCATTCGTTGTTGCATTGTTGATTGTATTTATTTTCGTAATATTCTATTATAATAAGGCGGGTGTCGTTGCCGATATCGCCCTTCTATGTAATATGTTCTTCATCATGGGAGTACTTGCTTCCCTAGGTGCTGTACTGACATTGCCTGGTATTGCTGGTATCGTCCTAATCATTGGACTTTCTGTCGATGCAAATATCCTTATCTTCGAACGTGTTCGTGAAGAATTACGTGCAGGTAAAGGGTTACGTCTTGCAATATCTGATGGTTACAAACATGCCTTGTCTTCAATTGTCGATTCCAACTTTACTACTTTAATTCTTGGTATCATTCTTTATGTATTCGGTAGTGGTCCAGTACAAGGTTTCGCAACTACTTTGATCATCGGTATCCTTTGTTCAATGTTTAGTGCAATCTTCATTACTCGCTTGTTATTTGAAAACATGCTTGATAAAGGAACGGAAATTAAATTTTGGAGTGAGTTTTCTAAAAATGCATTTCAGAATATTAACCTTCCTTTTATTGAGAAAAGGAAGTTATACTATACTATTTCAGGTTTAATTATTGCCGGTGGTATCGTATCCATCGTAGTGAAAGGTTTTAACTTCGGTGTTGATTTCGATGGAGGTCGTACCTATGTTGTTCAATTCGATAAGTCGTTAACCACAAATGATATTCGCGAGTCGTTAGCGAAGCAATTTGGTGATGCGCCCGATGTGAAGACTTTCGGTACTGATAATCGTTATAAAATTACTACCGATTATTTAATTGATGAAAATGGTGCTGATGCTGAATTGAAAGTTACGAATGCATTGTATGATGGTGTTAAAGGCTTTTATCCAACACCAATTACTGCAGATAACTTTAAAGCAGATAAAATTATTAATTCTCAGAAAGTAGGACCTACGGTAGCAGATGACATTAAGTCTTCAGCGGTATGGGCTATCTTATTGGCTTGTGTCTTGATGTTTATTTACATCTTGGTGCGATTCAAAAAATGGCAATATGGTTTAGGTGCAACAGCAGCCTTGTTCCATGACGTATTAATGATTTTATCGATCTACTCAATATTTAATGGTATACTTCCTTTCACGCTCGAAATCAATCAGGACTTTATCGCTGCATTGTTAACCGTTATGGGTTATTCAATGACAGATACTGTTGTGGTATTTGACCGTATCCGTGAATATATAGGAATACATCCTAATATGGATCAAAAACAAGTTATTAATAATGCATTGAACGCTACGTTAAGTCGTACTATGAATACTTCATTGATTACGTTCTTCGTACTCTTGTCGATATTTGTATTTGGTGGTGATGTTATCCGCGGTTTTGCTTTCGCATTACTTGTTGGTATCGTTGTAGGTACTTATTCTTCTCTATGCATCGCTTCACCAATTGTTGTCGATTTCGATAAGAAGAAATAATATTTCGATTCTATAAAAAATGAAAGGCTGCATAATTTATGCAGCCTTTCATTTTTTATAGCAATTTGATACTCTTGATTATTTTAATAAA
>CAIRUC010000010.1 GCA_903881665.1 uncultured Bacteroidota bacterium
AGGCCCACCAAAGGCCATGGTAAAGAATGCTTTTTGTTTGACTATTTGATCTTCCATGTTTATATCATCGAAAAAACGGTTGATACGATAATCAGTCAAAACTTTACGATAGAAAAGGTCTACTGCAGCATCAACAGCTGCTGCTCCGCCTATTCTTTCATATAAAGAGGCTGTTTGGTTAGATGTTGTTTCTGATGTTGAATTCATGAAGGTCTCCGGTATTATTATGATTATGAAGAAGTTGTAACTCGTAATTCTAAGTGACTTTTAACTCGGAATGAAGTTTATAGCAACATAATATCTGATACAACATATAACTTTTGTAATACCCATCTAGAGTAACTAGTCGCTCAATACTATGAAAGTGTGGAGTTATATAATTAACTAATCCATTAGAATTTATTGATTATAAAATATAGGGTTTTAAATTGAAGGGCTCGGATGCAAAGTAATTAACTGTGAGATTTGTTTCATATTCAATGCAAATATTTAAATAGTATTTCAGCTGGCAGACTGATTATTATCAACAAGTAATTTGAGTTTTTGGCCTGTGCGAAGTCCTTTAACAAGTACTGCTGCATTAGACTTGAGTAGCTCTGCATTGGTAATGTTGAATTTTTTTGAAATTTGTGACAATGAATCTCCTTTTTTAACAGTGTAACTTATTAATCTGATTGACGACGTTGCGCTAGCAATTTGAGGGTTGGTACTCTTGATGGTTAGTTTTCGTCCTGGAATTAATGCAAGATTTAATTTCATGTTATTCCAGTTGGCAAGGTCTTTTGAAGTAACAGAAAATTGTTTAGCTATATTAGCAAAAGTATCACCTTTTTTGATTACATAAGCCTGACTAATTATCGATTTTGATTTGGTTGTTCTTGCTTTCGAAGAGATCTTAACTGATGTAGCTTCTTCTGTCGCAATTTGTAAGCGCATACCAGTACGTAATGAATTACTGGTTAAATGATTAGCAAGCCGGAGCGAGCGCATTGTAGTGTGGTTTTTAATAGCAATGGATGCCAAGTTTTCCCCAGGCTTAACTTTGTATAAAGTATGCAATATTTTTACTGAACTTTTGCGTGTTGGAGAAAGAGATGTTCCTTGATCTTCATCGTCAATATAATGAGGGATGCGCTCCTGAATGTAATCATTGAACGAAACTCTTTCTGAGTAAGGCAGCAAGGCCAGATTTTTTTTAAATGCTTGTGCGTGAGCAATAGGCACCAGGAGTCTGTGAGGACCTTGGGGTGCGGTGCTGGAGCGATTAAAACCAGGATTTAGCTTCATAAATGCATACAAAGGCG
Organism: uncultured Bacteroidota bacterium; assembly: GCA_903881665.1. GTDB lineage: Bacteria > Bacteroidota > Bacteroidia > AKYH767-A > OLB10 > CAINEC01. Next base: position 1,305 of record CAIRUC010000010.1, read on the forward strand.
TATTGGCTAGTTTGGCTGCTTTACTCAAGTTTAGTGGAGATTTTATATCAATAACTTCAAAGTATGGTCTATTTGGAATATGCTGAAGATGTATGTTGTATTCATCTGCATGAGCGAATAATTTAGCAATAGCTAATAATCTAGGTACATAATCTTCGGTTTCTTCAGGTAGATCTAATGACCAATAATCAGTTGGCAGATTACGACCTTCATTTCTTTCGATTGATTTTTTTACTCGCCCTTTCCCACAATTATAAGATGCTAAGGCAAGCAACCAGTCCCCATCAAATGTTTCACTAAGTTCTTTTAAATAGGTTGTTGCCGCCTTTGTGGAAGCATAAATATCACGACGGCCGTCATACCAATCATTTTGTTGAAGGCCGTATTCTTTTCCTGTAGCTGGTACAAACTGCCATAGTCCAGATGCATCGGCCTTTGAGTAAGCATCTGGTACAAAAGCACTTTCAACAACAGGCAGCAAAGCTAACTCACCAGGAATATTTTTAGCTTCGATTTCATCCAGAATATGGTTAAGATAAGGCTCTGCTCGTTGCTGTAGTATGGCAAGCGATGCAGGATGCTCTAAGTACCAGTATAATTCACGGTCAACACGTGGGTTTTTAATTTCGGGTAACGAATATAGCGATAATAATCGTTCCCAAACAGTATTTTTATGAGTTGATGCGGTTTTATTGAATTTGTATTTGCGGATATTACGATCAGAGAAACTATCGTTTTGTGAAGATTTAATCGAATCTTGATAGTTAATGCTTATTGGCTCTTTAGGAGTCTCAGAGCAACCGGCA
>CAIRUC010000011.1 GCA_903881665.1 uncultured Bacteroidota bacterium
AAGCCAATTGAATTTCAATTAGACGCAATGTTGGCTTCTCAAGCAATGGACTTAAAATGTGTTAATGGTTATACCGCTACATCACCTCCTGAATATTCTGACTTTTGGAATAAATTAGATGCGCCTTCACGAGAAAAATGGTTTAGCACAAAAAATTTTCATCCAACGGATTTACATATTATTCATTAGCTTACTCGAAATCTAGAGATACATCATCAATGATTGCTTTTTCTTTTTTCGGTGACCAGAAATATGCTTTAATATGTGCTTCAGGCACCTCTTTCATTAAATTTAATTGCACACTCACTTTTTTCCATCCTCTCTCATCTGTAGTTATGGAGGAATCGATCGCAGTTCCTTGCCAGCTATAATTTACTCCTGTTGGACTATCAAGGGTCAATACTGCTTTTATGTCACTATCCGTATTTTCAGTTTTAACCCAAGCTGTGAATTCCACCTTTTTGTATCCTTTATCTAGGAGTTCTTGTTGTACACGCTCATAGGTCATGCTGTATTCATGCGTCGAATCTACATACGTTGCCCATTTCCCACTTCTTGCACTTTCTTCTGTTAGCACTCCATTCATCCCCCAGTTTTTAAAATTGTCGAAATTCATAACATCAATATGTTGATGATTGTCGCTCGGTTTACAGGCGATCAATAGACTACTTAAAAATAGTGCAGATAAAAGGCCGTTTTTTTTCATGCCGTAAAAGTACTTAATAAAATAAATCCTAATATTGCTAATCCTAATTTATATTCCTTATGGTCTTCAGCAGCGTCGTTTTTTTATTGTACTTCCTGCCATTATTTTTTTTATTGTATTTTCTGACACCAATTCGTTTCAGAAATGCGGTCTTGCTTTTATCTAGCATTCTCTTTTATAGTTGGGGGGCACCGAAATTTATCTTTGTGATATTAGGGACTACTATTATCGATTTTTTATTGGTGGGTAAAATGGATAAGTCGTCGAATGAGAAATACCGAAATTTTTTTTTAATTACGTCAGTATCTATAAATTTAGGGTTACTCTTTTATTTTAAATACCTTAATTTTTTCTTAGATAATTTAAATGTTGCTACCGGATGGCTCGGAATTTCAGGTGTTCATTACGCAAAATTGTTGCTTCCTATCGGTATTTCTTTTTATACCTTCGAAACAATAACGTATGTGGTTGATGTTTATCGAAAAGTGCATAAGCCCCAAACCAATTTTTGGAATTATCAGTTGTATATTATCTTCTTCCCTAAACTTATTGCAGGACCAATCATCCGTTACCACGATTTTGCGGATCAAATTAGTAACCGTTTTTTTCCAGATACTTATTACAATCGGATCGCAGGCTTTACTCGTTTTTCAATTGGACTTGGCAAGAAAATATTAATTGCTAATGTGCTCGGAGCATATGCTGATAAGATCTTTGGGTATGACTATTCTGCTATGGATAAAGTAACTGCCTGGCTAGGAATTTTATGCTATACGTTCCAAATTTATTTCGATTTTTCGGGTTATTCTGATATGGCTCTCGGCTTGGCTCGTATGATGGGCTTCTCGCTCCCTGAAAATTTTAATAGTCCTTATACTTCAAAAAGCATCACTGAATTCTGGCGCAGATGGCATATCTCATTGGGCAATTGGATGAAGAATTATTTATACATTCCTCTTGGAGGAAATAAAGTGAATAGTACTTTTCGATTGTATTTTAATCTGGTTTTAGTTTTTCTTGCCAGTGGTTTTTGGCACGGCGCTTCGTGGAACTTTATTTTTTGGGGATGCTTTCATGGCGCCTTTCTAGTTTTAGAACGTGGAGGTCTGTCGAAATTCTATGCTAAGCTACCAAATGCCCTCACCATACTTCTTAATTTTGTTATAGTGATGATAGGCTGGGTTTACTTTAGAGTGGAACATTTTGCTGATGCTTCCTTATTTATTAGCAGAATGTTTAGCCTAAATAATTTTACTGCTTTTGAAATTTCAAACGAAAAAATATTTTATTTAAGTATTGCCGCCTTCTTTGCATTATTCACCACCTTTAACGTTGGCAAGAAACTCGAAAATTATTTTTATTTTTCAACTGATGAAAACAGATCTTCAGTTCCCTTAATGATGTCAATTTCGCTCGCCTTACTAATCCTTTCAGTAAGTTCTATTGCTTCAATAGGGTTTAATCCTTTTATTTATTTTAGATTTTAAAAGACTACTCTAGATGAAAAAAATCTTCGATGGAATATTCTTTTATTTGATTTTAGCGACGCTATTATTCCCGGTTGTTAATGGTATTGCTCATCTTGCAGAAGAAAGAAAGTTGGACGGCGCAGTAGAGGTACATAGCGATTCAACTTTTACAAAGGAAAGTTGGTTTGCAGGAGATTGGCAAAAAGTGGAGGAGAATTATTTGAATGATATATTTTATGGACATAACTTTTGCCTCCGATTACATAATGAAATTGATTTTCGCTTTTTTAAAAAAGGTCACGCTCGTAAGTTAGTGTTAGGGAAAGAGAATTATCTTTTTGAACGCGATTATATTATAACGTACTTGGGGAAAGATTATTTAGGAGACAATATCATTCATGATTATACAGATAAAATAAAAAGAGCACAAGATTATTTAGCTTCTAAAGGCAAATCCCTTATTGTTGTATTGGCTGCTGGCAAGGGCTCTTTTTATCCTGAATATTTTCCGGATCCGTATTCTAAAATGTCGAAAAATAAATCAAATTTCGAAGAGTTCGCTACTTCTTCTGTTTCGCGTGGATTAAATTTCATTGATTTCTCAGCATATTTCCGATCAATGAAAAACACATCACCTTATTTATTGTATCCCCGCTTTGGAACGCATTGGAGTATCTATGGAATGACATTGGTCGCTGATTCTTTGGTTCGTTATATTGAGGTTAAACGAAATGTTCATTTGCCTCATTTAATTAGAACCGGGTTGGAAATGAAGAAGGCGTGTGATATGGATTATGATATTGGTAGCGGAATGAACTTAATTTGTCATATGGAAGGTCCTGAAATGGCCTATCCGCAATTTTATTTTGAAAGTAAACAGGGGAAGGATTCCGTTAAGTTGTTAGTTATTTCAGATAGCTTTTATATGGGATTGTTTTATATGGGCTTGGGCAATTCTTTTCAAAAAGAAGATTTTTGGTATTATAACCATCAGGTTTTTCCGGAAGTTCAAAATGGTCCGAAGTCAACCGACGAACTTAATTTTAAAGATGAATTAAATAAGCATGATGTTTTTGTTTTAATGGCTACCGAACACAATATTCCTGGAGTCGGTTGGGGCTTCGTCGATAAAGTACTCGAAATCGAAGCTTCTGATAAAATTAACCCCGCATCTTTTAATCAATAGCGCGACTACGTTTGTGCAAATCGGATAAGCTTTAGTAACTTCGCCGACTCATTATGAATATCGATCAATTCTTTCCCCTCTTTCTAAAAGAACTGGAAACACAGCCCACCTTGTGGCATTATTATAAGTTTCATACCGATACAAGTAGTCTCGAATTCCGTAAAGCGTACTTCTGTCAACGCTTGCAGTATATCGCTGATAATATAACCAAAACTGATAGTATTACTTGGGATATCGGTTGTGGCTATGGAACTACGGCTTTATTCCTTGCGCTAAATGGATATAAAGTGCATGGCACTACCCTTGAGTTTTATTTCAAGGAAATTCCCGCACGTATCGCTTATTGGAGTCAGTTTGGTGATGTGAGCGGATTTACTTTTGGGTATGAAGATTTATTCGATGAAAGTGAAGGCAAAGGCGAATTCGATTATATCATAGTTCAAGATACCCTGCATCATCTTGAACCGCTCGATCAAGCGCTCCAGATTATTCGTCACCATTTAAAACCTGACGGACAATTGGTGTCGATCGAGGAGAATGGTAGCAATATTATTCAGTCGCTTAAGCTCTATAAACAACGTGGGAATAATCGTATCATCGAGTTTTATGATGAACGTTTGAACAAGACTATTTTATTAGGGAATGAGAATATTCGCTCTCTTACAAAATGGAGGGACGCACTGAAAAAAAACGGATTAGGACTCAATGAAAAGTCGGTTAATTATGTGCGTGCTTACCCTCCTTTTCTATTTAATAAATACGGATATCAAGAAGCGATCCGCAAAGAACAAGCGTTGTGGAAATCGAATAGCATCGCTAAAGAATATCTTTTCTTCGGGGTTAACTTTACAGCATCGAAATCATAATTTTAGTGAACCGATAAACTAAGCTAATGGCACAAGTACTTTCAGTTGTAATACCTGCGTATAACGAGGCTAGAACCATTCATTTGATTCTCGACAAGGTAAGAGCAGTAAAACTAATCGGTGATCTTAAAATGGAGATCGTCATGGTAAACGATTGCTCTACAGATAAAACAGTAGAGGCGATCGAAAGCTATATTTCCGCTCACCCTGAATTTCCTATTAATTTGTTTAATCAGCCAGTAAACATGGGAAAGGGTGCTGCATTACATAAAGGGATTAGTCTTGCAACAGGCGATTATGTGATTATACAAGATGCCGATCTAGAATACGATCCGGCAGAATATAATAGTTTACTAAAGCCGATACTTGATGGTTTTGCAGACGTTGTTTACGGTTCTCGTTTTATTGGCGGAAAACCACATCGTATTTTGTTTTTCTGGCATACTCTAGGGAATAAGATGCTCACTTCTGCTTCAAACCTATTTACTAATTTGAACCTAACCGATATGGAAACTTGTTATAAGGTTTTTCGTCGGGAAATAATTCAGTCGCTGAAGTTGAAGGAAAATCGATTTGGATTTGAACCAGAAGTAACTGCCCGAATTTCAAAAATTCCGAATATTCGTATCTATGAGGTGGGTATTTCTTATTACGGAAGAACGTACGAAGAAGGAAAAAAGATTAATTGGAAAGATGGATTCAGGGCGATTTATTGTATAATAAGATATAACCTTTTTTCGTAGTTAATGCTGCATTTTCATTACAGCGAAGATGATCCCGAAGGACTCGAAACGTTAGAGGCTATTAAAGATGCTGATGCCTTTAACGATTGGATGTTTAGTTGCGTGAAACCGTATTTATTGTCGCCTGTACTTGAAATCGGTAGCGGTATCGGTAATTTGTCGAGGTGTTGCTTAGAAGATGATTTTCTCACCACATTAAGTGATATACGCCCTTCTTATTGTCGTCAGCTGCATGCCCATTTCGATGGCCACCCACACTTAAATGCGGTTTGGTCGTTCGATTTGGTAGATCCTAATTTCGATACCAATATGGCTACTTGCATGGAAACGTTTAATTCGGTTTTTGCACTTAATGTAGTAGAACATATTGAGGATGATTTGTTGGCTCTCAAAAACATGTATAAACTCCTTGCGAAAGGAGGGAAAGTGGTGATTTTGGTGCCTGCCTGCCGGTGGATATACAATAAACTCGATGAAAATCTGCAGCACTATAAGCGGTATTCCTCTCGATCAATCGAAAAATTGTTGGAGGAAGCTGGCTTTAAGGTCGAAAATACATCCTATTTTAATGCCTTGGGAATTCCTGCTTGGATCTACGGCGGACTAACATCTAAGATTGGCGTGATTAGCCACGGGCAGATGAATTTTTACAATAAATTGGTTCCTTTTGCCAAAATACTCGACTCCGTTTTGCTGAAAAAAGTAGGATTGTCTGTGATTTCAGTCGCAGTAAAAAAATAATTTTAAGAATAATTGGCCACTCTTTTTGTCGAAAAGTGATGGGAATCGCTGCAAGCATTGATCCTTCGTTTCGCCATAGGAGCGGTAAAATCAATGCAGTCTTAAAACCCCCTTATTCACTCGTAAAAGTGAATAACTTTTTTGCTCATATTTCCGCCTATGGGACAATTCCCAAAAAAGGAAATGAACATTTGGCTGTGCATAGGCTTTTTAATCAGCTACTTATCAGTCAATTAAAATATGTTAATATGTTTTGTTTTTGTCATTATTCTTTCTAATTTTGCATCCCCAAAGTGAAAATCATTTAATAAAACTAACATCGTGGATACGTTAAGTTATAAAACGATATCGGCAAATGCCAAAACCGCTACAAAGGAGTGGGTAGTAATAGATGCAAAGGACCAAGTATTAGGTCGTTTCGCTTCTCAAGCTGCCATGATCCTTCGAGGTAAGCATAAAGCCAATTACACACCGCACGTCGATTGCGGCGACAATGTGATCATCATTAACGCTGATAAGATTCGTCTTACTGGCCGCAAGTGGACCATGAAAGAGTATGTATCTCATACCGGATATCCGGGAGGTCAACGTCATGTAACACCTGCGAAACTGATCGTAAAAAAACCTACAGCTGTGCTTGAAAAAGCAATCTATGGTATGATTCCTAAGAATCGCCTTGGAAATGCAGTAAAAGGAAATCTTTACCTGTACGCAGGTGAAGAGCATCCTCATAATGCACAGCAACCTAAAGTTGTAACCCTTAAGTACTGATCAATCAATCTACATGGAAATCACCCATACCATTGGTCGCCGTAAAACAGCAGTAGCCCGAGTATATTTATCTCTGGGTAATGGCACCATCACGGTAAACAACCGCGAATACACAGAGTATTTCCCAACTATGCCTTTACAAAAGCTGGTTCAACAAGCATTCGAAGTATCGAATCTTAAGGACCAGTATGATGTTAAAATCAACGTAAATGGCGGTGGGTACAACGGACAAGCAGAAGCTATCCGTATGGCAATAGCCCGTGCTCTATGCAAAATCAATGCGGATTACCGTCCTGCATTAAAATCAAATGGACTGCTTACCCGCGACCCTCGTATGGTTGAGCGTAAGAAATACGGACAACGTAAAGCACGTCGCCGCTTCCAGTTCAGTAAACGTTAATTCTTCACCCCTCACAGCAATAAGCGTAATGATCAACGTAACGCAAGAAGAACTTCTCAATGCCGGTGTCCATTTTGGTCACCTAAAGCGCAAATGGAACCCGAAAATGGGAGCCTATATCTTCATGGAGCGCAATGGCATTCATATTATAGATTTGAACAAAACGCATGCAAAGCTGGAAGAAGCAGCCGCAGCGGTAAAACAAATCGCAAAATCAGGCAAGAAAATCTTGTTTGTAGCAACCAAAAAGCAAGCGAAAGAAATTGTTGCTGCGGCATCAAAATCAGTGAATATGCCATATATCACCGAGCGCTGGCCCGGTGGTATGCTTACCAACTTCGCTACGCAGCGTAAGTCGGTGAAGAAAATGACTTCACTTGATAAAATGATGACGGATGGTACTTTGGCTGTCGTTTCTAAAAAAGAGCGCCTCCAAATTTCTCGTCAGAAAGCGAAAATGGAAAAATTGATTGGGTCAATTGCTGACTTGAATCGTCTTCCTGCTGCTTTGTTCATCGTTGATACAGTTAAAGAACATATCGCTGTAGATGAAGCAATCAAATTAGGAATCCCTACTATCGCTATCTGCGATACAAATAGCGACCCTACTTTAATCGATTTCCCAATCCCTGCTAACGATGATGCGTCTAAATCAATTGAATTAATCATGAATTGTATGGTTCGTTCTATCGAAGAAGGTTTAGCTGAACGTAAAGTAGATAAAGAACAAGAACGTGAACGTGATGCTGCTAATGAAGAAGAAGTAGAAGATCGTAAAGTTCTTAGTGGAAACGAAGAAGAAGAAGGTTCTGCCGAAGGTGGTAAAAAACCTGCAAGTGGAAACCGCGCCCGCAAAGCTGGTCCCCGTAAATAATTACGAGCCTCTTACGGATAATAGAATTAAGCGGGATGATTATTCATCCCGCTATCTTTAATTAGTAACTCCAACAAAAAAACATATCATGTCAACCGCAACTATCTCCGCTGCTGATGTAAATAAATTGCGCCAAATGACCGGTGCAGGAATGATGGATTGTAAGAAAGCCTTGGCAGAAGCAGAAGGTGATTTCGAAAAAGCAATCGATCATCTCCGTAAAAAAGGTCAGAAAGTCGCTGCTAACCGTGCAGACCGTGAAGCAAAAGAAGGCTATATTTTAGCTCAATCGAATGCTGAAGGTACTGTAGGTTATTTAGTTGCGATTAGCTGCGAAACTGATTTCGTTGCTAAAAACCAAGATTTCGTAAACTTCGCTCAAGGTATTCTTGATGTTGCTATGGCTAACAGCCCAGCTGATGCCGATGCATTAAAAGCATTGCCTTTAGATGGAGCTACCGTGAACGATAAAATTTTCGACATGGTTGGTAAAATCGGTGAGAAAATCGAATTATCACGCTATGAAATGATTTCTGCTGCGAAAGTAATCGCTTACAATCACCCTGGAAATCGTTTGGCTGCTATGGTAGGTCTTTCTAGTGCTTCTGCTCCTGAAAATGCAGGTAAAGATGTTGCTATGCAAATCGCTGCAATGAATCCTGTTGCCATCGATAAAGATGATGTTGATTCTGCTACTATTGAGCGTGAATTAGAGATCGCTAAAGAAGTGATTCGCCAAGAAGGGAAACCTGAAGAAATGGTGGAGAAAATTGCTGCTGGTAAATTGAATAAATTCTATCAAGAAAGCACTCTTCTTAATCAAAATTTCGTAAAAGAAGACAAGAAAACTGTTCGTCAATACTTAGACGGAGTTGAAAAAGGTCTTACGGTTAGCGTATTTAAAAGAGTTCAAATCGGATAATCACCGATTCGCAATAAAAGAGAAAAGCCGCTTCACAAGAGCGGCTTTTCTCTTTTATTGCAACGGAATAAAATCAAGGTATGATTGCACCGCAAATCAACAGCTTTAATAACGCATCTCATTTCAATTATTGAATTTATGGGAGATAATAATGTGCTAATACCCTTCCCTGTGCAGGGTCTCAAAAGTTATTTTGGTGAGTGATAGATTTCATTTTTTTTGAATGTTTAATTCGAAAATCGAAATTTTATTCCAGCTAAGCCGTATCAGCGTATCGTCGAAGACGATATTCAAATTCTCGTCGATAAACGAGATCATAACAAATGCACGTTTGGTCGATAGACGAACCTAGCGTAATCAAAGGACCAATAAAGATTTGGTTACTATTAAAGAAATCTATTTGAGAAAAAATTGCGTAGCAACACCTCGCGTCCTCAAAAAGCATTCGTAGCATAACGCGCGACAAAACTTTTCCTCGCACCCTCAGCGTTTAAATAAAATCTCTCTATATCTTCGTCTCCATGTCAATAGAAACTTCCATCTCGGCTTTAAATACGTTACCCGTTCATCAAATCATCGAAGAGTTTGGTTCTCCACTTTATCTTTATAACGGAGAAAAAATTGAACAACAATATCAACGACTCACCAACGCTTTCTCAAATGTTGATGTTAAAATTAAATATGCGCTTAAAGCATCTAACAATCTTTCAATCTTAAAACTTTTATTGAAACAAGGAGCTGGTCTCGATGCCGTTTCGTTTGAAGAGGTGCAATTGGGGATGTTGGCAGGATTCCATCCTTCGTCGATTTTGTTTACTCCTAATAGTGTAGCCTTTGATGAAATTGTAAAGGCTGTTGACGCAGGTGTGCAAATCAATATCGATAATATTTCGTTGCTTGAACAATTTGGTAATAAATATGGTAATTCGGTTCCTTGTTGTATTCGTATCAATCCTCATATTGTTGCAGGAGGTAATTCGCATATCCAAACCGGACATATCGATTCGAAGTTCGGGATTTCTATTCATCAACTTCGCCATGTAATCCGTATCGTAGAAAAAGAAAACATGAATGTTAACGGATTGCATATGCATACGGGTAGCGATATCCTTGATGCTTCTGTTTTTATTCGCGCAGCAGAATTATTGTTCGATGCAGCAGAACAGTTTAAAGATTTAAAATTTCTTGATTTTGGAAGCGGATTTAAAGTGGCTTATAAAGTGGATGATGTTACGACCGATATCGAAGAACTGGCAATCGCTATCTCCGAACGCTTTCATGCTTTTTGTGCTCAATATGGGCGCAAGCTTCAGCTGTGGTTTGAGCCCGGTAAATTCTTGGTAAGTGAGTCAGGCTATCTATTAGTCAAAGTGAATGTGGTGAAACAAACGACGGCTACCGTTTTTGCAGGAGTGAATTCAGGCCAAAATCACCTCCTCCGACCAATGTTCTACGATGCATATCATCATATTGTCAATTACAGTAATCCTAGCGGAACCCCTCGCTTATATTCTGTAGTGGGAAATATCTGTGAAACCGACACTTTTGCGCTCGATCGTAAAATTAATGAGGTAAGAGAGGGCGATTTTTTGGCAATTCTGAATGCCGGGGCGTATGGATATACGATGAGCAATAATTATAATTCACGGCCTCGCCCTGCAGAAGTACTATGGTACAATGGCCAATCGCATCTCATCCGCCGCCGCGAAACCCTCGATGATATAATTCGCAACATGATTCCTGCCGCTATCTGATTAGAATGTATAATTTTGCATCTTGATTATGAAATATAAACGCATCTTACTAAAGTTAAGCGGTGAAGCCCTTATGGGTGATAAACAGTTTGGCATCGACAATAAACGCATCTCCCAATATGCCGAGGATATTAAAACCATCGTTGAAATGGGTGCAGAAGTAGCTATCGTTATTGGTGGAGGAAATATCTTCCGTGGCCTTCAGGCGGCTGAAGGAGGAATGGATCGTGTGCAGGGCGACTATATGGGTATGCTTGCTACAGTGATCAATTCTATGGCTCTGCAAAGCGCTTTGGAAACAAAAGGTGTTAGCACTCGACTGCAGTCTGCCATTAAAATGGAAGCAATCTGTGAGCCCTTCATTCGCCGACGTGCCGTACGCCATCTCGAAAAAGGTCGTGTAGTGATTTTTGGTGCCGGTACCGGTAATCCTTATTTTACTACAGATACGGCCGCTTCTTTACGTGCTATCGAAATTGAAGCGAATGTAATTTTGAAAGGAACGCGTGTCGATGGTATTTATACTGCCGATCCTGAGAAAGATAAAACAGCTACCCGATACAGTAAAGTCAGCTTTACCGAAGTGTACGAAAAGAATCTTCAAGTAATGGATATGACCGCTATTACTTTGTGTCAGGAAAACAAATTACCTATAATTGTGTTCGATATGAATAAATCAGGCAACCTTAAGTCGTTGATGGAAGGCGCCGAAGTGGGTACATTAGTAGAAGTATAATTTAATTCAATCTGCTAAGTTTTGAATTTGCTAAATTCACTTCTTAGCTTCGCACATTAATAGCTGAAAAGAATAATCCTATGGAAGAGGTAAAAAAAGTAATGGATCTTTTAGAAGATCAAATGTCGAAAGCCATCACTCACTTGGAGGCTGAATTAGTAAAAGTAAGAGCGGGTAAAGCAAACCCTTCAATGCTCGATGGTTTATATGTTGATTATTACGGAGCGCCTACCCCTTTAAATCAAGTGGCTAGCGTAAATACTCCCGATGCTCGTACTTTGGTAATACAACCATGGGAAAAAGCAATGATTAAGCCTATCGAGAAGTCAATCATTGATGGGAACCTCGGATTTGCACCACAAAATGATGGTGTTATGATTCGTATTAATATTCCGCCTTTAAGTGAAGATCGTCGTAAGGATCTTGTGAAAAAGGCAAAAGCGGAAGGTGAACATGCAAAAGTGGGTATCCGTACTTTCCGTCGTGATGCGAATGAAAATGTGAAAAAGGCTCAAAAGGCAGGACTCCCAGAGGATTTAGCGAAAGATGCTGAAGATAAAATCCAGAAATTGGTGGATTCGTACATTGTTAAGGTCGATAAGCACTTAGAGGCAAAAGAAAAGGAAATAATGACAGTTTAATTTGTTGTTTATATAGAGTAAAATGGCTGCCTAATGGTAGCCATTTTTATTTCTTGCCGAAGATTTTTCGTGCAATGTTCTTTAGGAAAAAAACTGGGCAAATTTCCCCTTTCAATTACATGAAAAACAAAACGGGAAGGCTATTTATCTGAAGGCCTTCCCGTTTTAATGGTTTTTCATTTACATCGCAAACCTGTTTGCTGCTTCTTCCCAATTAACTACATTCCACCACGCTGTGCAATAGTCTGGGCGACGATTTTGATAGTGTAAGTAGTAGGCGTGCTCCCATACGTCTAATCCGAGGATAGGAAATCCTTTAACGTCTGCAATATCCATTAATGGATTATCTTGATTAGGAGTGCTGCAAATCTCTAATTTGCCATTTGTATTTTTAATTAACCATGCCCACCCCGAACCGAATCGTGTTGCTGCTGCCTGGTTGAATTTAGTTTTGAATTCTTCAAAATTTCCAAAGGATTCATCAATTGCTGCTGCTAATGGACCTGTCGGTAAGCCGCCACCGTTAGTACTGAGTAATGTCCAAAATAATGAGTGATTGTAATGTCCGCCTCCGTTGTTTCTAACCGGCATCGGATATTTGCTGATGTTTTTGCAGACATCTTCAATGCTCAAATTTTCAGCATCCGTTCCTGAAATTGCATTGTTCAGGTTTGTTATATATGCCTGATGATGTTTGCCATGGTGAATTTCCATGGTTCTTGCGTCGATATGAGGCTCTAATGCATCAAAAGCATATGTGAGCGCAGGTAGTGTAAATGACATAATATTGGGTTTTATTGATTATTTATGTTAACAGTCGATACTGCTATTTGTTATGCGAAGTTAATACTGTTTTGAATAGATCCTCGTATTCATTGGTAATCTTCTGCCAGTTGTATTCATTTTCAATCTTTAAAAAATTTGCTTGTATAAAACGATCACGTTGTTCTAGGCACTTTTCGGGTGCTCTTAGTAATTGTGCAGCAGCTTCAGGGCTTTCAAAGTAGTAGGCATTGCTCCCTAATACATCACGGTTAAATAGATTGTCGTGGGCTAAAATAAATGCCCCCGACGACATCGCTTCTAGCAATGACGGGTTAGTGCCACCTACCGAATGTCCATGAAAATAAAATCGCGCATGCCATCGTAAATTATCCAAATGATTTAGATTGTAAATACCTCCCATAAATCGAATATGCGAATGCGCTTTGTATTTTTCTTTTAAGTAATTGCCGTAGGCCGTTTGATGATTTCCAATTACTAAGGTAGGAGTGGAGGAGCTGGAAAGGAGTACCCCATCGAGCACCGTTTCTACATTGTTTTCTTTTTCAAGTCGCGCAATAAGGATGTCGTATTTTCCTGTTTCTATATTGTATTCTTGTAAAATACTTTCCTGTGGATCTCTAAATAAAGTGGCTCCATAGGCGATGAATGTAGAGTCGGTTTTATAGGTGCGTTGCAAATAATTTCTGATTTCGCGATTGTCGCTTACTAAATAATCAGAATATTTTGCACCTAATTTTTCAAACCACAATGCCAACTTCTTTATTATCATATTCCACTTGTTCCGCTTCCATTCTAGCCCGTCCATATTAGTAACCAAAATACTTTTCTTTTTATTTAAAAATGGGAAAAAAACGGATGCAGTGGTATATCCCAAAACTAATAGTATATCGCAGTTTTCGCTGATGGCATGTTGTATGCAACGATAGTCGTAAATAAAATTTCCGATGGTGCCAATTTTCTTTTCCGGATTCCATTGTTTCACAATTCTAACACCTTTGTAAGAGTCGATATTGTAATCGTGATAATCAGGATTGTAAACAGTAACCTCATGCCCTGCTTCAACTAATAGCACTGCTAGATTTTCGGCACATTGCTCAAATCCTCCGTAATTATTTGGAATCCCTCTCGACCCAGTAATAGCAATTTTCATTCGTCGGCTAATAATTATTTCTGAGGAAAGGCATCCCAACCTTGGGCCGTTAATGGATGAACTCCGTTTTGACGATCTATAAATTGATACCCTGCATTTGCATCAGTAATATGCCCAATAATACTAATCTCTGTTCTTTCTTTTATTTTTTCGTACTCACTTAGAGGAAGCGTAAAGAGTAGTTCATAGTCTTCTCCTCCATTTAAAGCGGCTACTGTTGCATCGATTCCTAATTCCATTCCTAGCTCTCTTGTAAGGTGATCAATTGGAAGCTTCTCTTCGTAAATTTGACACCCTTTATCTGAGGCTTTGCAGATATGTAAAATCTCTGAAGCTAATCCATCTGAGATATCTATCATCGATGTGGGTTGTATATACCATGTTTTAAAACGACGAATAATATCAAGTCGGGCTTCAGGTTTTAATTGTCGCTCTAAAATATAATCATATCCTTGTAAGTCGGGTTGAGCTTGAGGATTCTCAAGATAAATCTGCTTCTCACGATTTAGTAATTGGAGTCCCATATAGGCACCTCCTAAATCACCCGTTACACAAATTAAATCATTTTCCTTGGCTCCGTTTCGATATACTAATTCTTCTTGTGGAGCCGAGCCGATTGCTGTAATGCTGATTACCAATCCGCTTTTTGATGAGGTGGTATCGCCTCCTACTATATCTACTCCATAGCGTTCGCAGGCTAATAATACCCCAGCATAAAATTCTTCTATGGCATCTAATGAGAAACGATTCGATAATCCTAATCCGATCACTATTTGACGAGGGGTAGCATTCATTGCGCATAAATCACTCACATTTACCACAACTGATTTGTAGCCTAAATGCTTCAACGGACAATAGGCCAAGTCAAAATGAACCCCTTCTAAAAGCATGTCGGTGGTAATAACCGTACGCCCCGGACCATTATCGATTACAGCGGCATCATCCCCGATTCCAGTTAAAGAACCTGGCTGTGAAAGAGTTACATTGTCTTTAATATACTGTATCAGCCCGAATTCCCCTAGTTGGTTAAGTTCGGTACGCGAGTTTTTGTTCTCAAACATGTCGCAAAAATACATTGTAAATTCTTCATTTGGACTGAAATCTAATAAGAACAATGTCTTTATTCTAACATTAAGAAATTGTTAACAGCAAACACTACTAATAAATAGTTTAATTTCGCAAGCACAAACTAAAGTACAATATGTCAGGATTTGGCTTCTTAAAGTATTTCATCCCTCAGGATAGAAAATTCTTCCCATTATTTGATAAAGCAGCTTCCAACGTTCACGAAGGCGGCAAAGCAATTTATGCATTAGTCACATGTCAAACTCCAGAAGAGCGCGTACATTATTTGCGATTAATCGAGAAAATTGAACATATCGGCGATGAAATTACACATGAAATCTTCAAAGAATTAGGAAGCAATTTTATTACTCCTTTCGATCGTGAAGATATTCACCGTTTAGTGACCGCTATTGATGATATCATTGATTATATTCATGGTTCGTCTAAGCGTATTGAATTGTATAAGTTAACTGAATTTGATTCTGATATTATTAAGTTAGCTGATTTAATTCAACAAACTACAGATGAGTTAAGAAGAGCGGTTCTTGAATTGAAGAACATGAAAAAAATGCGTGATATTACGGCTTCTTTAGTACGTATTAATAGCATTGAAAATCATGCCGATGATATTTTTGATCATGCAGTAGCTGGTTTGTTTGAAAAAGAAACAAACGCAATACGTATTATCATGGTGAAAGAAATTCTTCAAGGTCTAGAAACAGCAACGGATAAATGCGAAGATGCAGCTAATGTGATCGAATCGATCATGATTAAAATGGCTTAATCTTCTTTCAAAAAGAAAATATGTTAACATTACTTATTACAGTAATAGTAATAGCTATCGTTTTTGATTTCATCAATGGATTCCATGATGCAGCAAATTCAATCGCTACTGTTGTGTCAACGCAAGTATTAAGTCCTGCAGCTGCGGTTATTTGGGCTGCATTTTTTAATGTGTTAGCGTTTTGGTTATTTAAATTACATGTGGCCGATACTGTGGCTAAAACAGTAAATGGAGACTTTACGTTAGTAGTTGTTTTGGCCGGTGTTATTGCAGCTACGATTTGGAATTTAATAACGTGGTGGTTAGGTATTCCTTCTAGCTCTTCTCATACCTTGATTGGAGGTTTCGCCGGCGCTGCTATTGCGCATGGTGGATTTGACAGTGTTACATGGTATAAGGCTGGCAAAGCAGGTGTTGCTTGGTATGATGGCGGTATGCCTTCTGGTATTTTTGTGATCATAGCATTTATTGTGGTGGCTCCATTTATCGGATTGTTTCTGTCGTACATCATATCTGTAATTACGTTGAATATTTGTAAAAACACCGCTCCTTCAAGAGTTGATAAAGTGTTTCGTTCTTTGCAGTTATTCTCTAGTGCGGCTTTCAGTTTAGGCCATGGTGGTAACGATGCCCAGAAAGTAATGGGAATTATTTCTGCTGCGTTATTGGTATATGTTAAATATCTTCAAGGATTACATCTTCCTATTCCTGATTGGGCTAACGTTATACAAGAAATAGATCCTAAATCAGGGAAACTTGCCATTAAACATATTCCAGTTTGGGTTGAAATTAGTTGCTATACCGCCATCGGTTTAGGTACAATGCTCGGAGGATGGAGAATTGTGAAAACGATGGGAAGCAAGATTACTAAGCTAAGTCCTTTTGAAGGATTCTCTGCTGAATCGGCTGGTGCAATTACTTTATTTGGCACGGCCTCTTTAGGAGTCCCTGTAAGTACTACTCATACGATTACTGGTTCTATTATCGGAGTGGGAATGCTTAAGCGTGTGTCGGCTGTAAGATGGGGCGTAACCATTAACTTACTTTGGGCATGGGTGCTTACCATTCCTGTTTCGGCAGGACTTGCAGCATTGATGTTTTATTTGTTGAACGCAATACTTTAAAAGTAAAATGATAACAAAAAAGCCCGAATGCAAATTCGGGCTTTTTTGTTTGAAAAATAGATGTATTTTAGTTTCTAAATTGAAGTAATATGAAAAAAGTATTTGCAATTGTAGTCTTATTAGTTTGTTTTTTTCAAGTTAACGCTCAAACTGTTCCTGCTTTGGTTTGGAGTAGGTCGATGGGTGGATCAGCGCGGGAGTCTGGTTATTCTATAATCCCTACCGGTGATGGAGGAACGTTATCTGCCTCCAATTCAAATTCTGTTAACGGTGATGTTAATGGTGTGCATGGTACTTCTGGCTGGTTCGATTTCTGGTTAATAAAACAAGACTCTTCAGGAAATGTTCAATGGACAAAAGCACTAGGAGGAACGAGTACCGATATTTGTTATGATATGTGTTCTACCGCTGATGGAGGTTACGTTTTATGTGGTTATGCTATTTCGAATGATGGCGATATTTCAGGAAATCATGGAGGAACAGCCGATGCGTGGGCGGTGAAAGTAGATAACGGCGGAAATATTGTTTGGCAAAAATGCTACGGTGGTACTGCACTCGATCGTTTTAGAGATGTAACGCCAACATCAGATGGAGGCTTTGCTTTTATAGGATCAACTTTATCAATTGATGGTGACGTAAGTGGTCAGCATAATGCCGCTAATACCGATGTGTGGGTGGTGAAAACAGATAGCGTAGGAACATTGCAATGGCAACGTTGTATTGGAGGAACAAATTACGATGATGGCTATGGTATCGTTCAAATGAAGGATAATACTTTTTGGCTAACCGGTGAAATTTGGTCAGCCGATTTTGATGGAGTCGGTAATCATGGGTACTATGATTATTTAGTAATGCATCTGGATACCGTAGGTGTAACATTACAACGAAAAATTTATGGTGGTTCCGATCAAGAGTTTGCAAGAGGAATTTTGAAAACAAACGATAATAATGTTGTAGTTTATGGTATGGGAAGTTCTGCGAGTGGCAATGTTATAGGAGCGATTGGTAGCTACGATTATTGGATTTTGAAACTCGATTCAGTGGGTGGAATTATATGGCAAAAATGTTTGGGCGGTACAGGAAGTGATGGGGCTTATGATGCCAAACAAACTGCCGATAACGGATTTGTTTTTTCAGGATATTCGGCTTCGAATGATGTGATGGTTTCAGGTAATCATGGAGGGAACGATGCTTGGATTGTGAAGACAGATTCTGTAGGAAATTTCGAATGGCAAAAATCATTTGGTGGAACAGCCGATGATGAATGTTGGGCCGTTGCAGTGAACGATGATAATACGGTTGTTGTAGGAGTAAATACGCTGTCTGCGAATGGAAATATTGTTAATTCTCATGGCGGGCCCGATGAGTTTTGGATCGGAAAACTTTCTTCTAATTATAATGTTATTTCGGGAACCGTTTACGCTGACTTAAACAATAATTTAGTTCAGGATACTTTTGAATTCGGATTGTCTAACCATCTTGTAAGTGAAATGGCTTCACAACAACAAACATTTACCGATGCAAACGGTAAATATGAAATTATGGTTTTTGATTCGGGATTATTTACCATCGTAACCGATACCCTTATTTATTTCGGACCACACCCTCAAACGCAAACAGCCGTTTTTACTACTGCTTCCGGAAATGTTGATTCGTTATTGAACTTTGCAATGCAGTGCCCGTTTCCGCCGTTGTATGATCTTTCAATGACAATGAATCCAATTACTGCTTTTCGTCCCGGATTCCCTGCTTACTTATCGGTAGAAATTGCAAATTATGCCAATATGTGGCAACCGGCAACAATAACTATTTATAATGATACTGGATTTGTTTTCGATTCTGTTTATGCTGCTTTAGGGGTAGTTTCTCCTGACTCAATAGTAATAGCTGTCGATTCCATCGCTCCATTAACGAAGCGTACATATATTGTAATTGGTAGTGTTGATGTAAATGCGGTATTAGGATCTACTATTAATCTAGCAGGAAGAATTGACATCCCCGAATCGGATGCAAATTATTCTAATAACGTAGATACCTTGTCAACCATGATTACTGGATCGTTTGATCCTAATGACATCTCCGCTAATTTTTCAGAAATCAAAGAACCGTATGTGGCTAGTCGACCGGAAATAGAATTCTTAATTCGTTTTCAAAATACGGGGAATGATACAGCATTTAATATTGTGGTGCTCGATACGTTATCTCCTTATTTAGATCCTAGTACTTTGCAATTCAAAAATGCATCACATCTAGTGAAAATGGATTACATCGATAATCAGCGTTTGCTTAAATTCAGTTTCAATAATATTTTATTAGCCGATAGTAATACCAATGAATTGTTAAGCCATGGCTATGTTAGTTTTGCAGTGAAAGCCTTCGATAATTTGCAATACCCGCAAGTTATTAGCAGTGCAGCTAATATTTATTTTGATTTTAATTCAGCAGTACGAACAAACGATTGGGATATTGTCATCTCGCGTATTACAGGCTTGCAAGAGGTACAGCATTCTTCTTTCCTAGTTGTATATCCAAATCCAGCGAAAGATCAAACTACTTTGATTATGCCAAAAGGAGTGATGGCTGAGCAAGTTGTTGTGAAGTCCTTGTTGGGAGAAACAGTGACGGAGATACAGCATTTAGCACAATCTATGGTAAGTATTCCTTTAGCTAATTTAATTCCCGGAATTTATTTGGTGCAGGTTTATTCTAACAATAAAATGTACTCTACTAAAATCATTAAGCAGTAATTGCTTAATTTTTTATGGTCGGCCGTTGTGAATATTTCCTTTGCAACAACCGATTTCTTTTTTCCAACGCTTAATTGTTTATTATTTGTTTTTGCCGAAGTGAATCAAAGTAATAATTTCAATAGTATTGTCGTATAATTTATTTTAATATGAAAGATAAAATCCGGGGCGCTATATTATTATTTATTGCATTCATTGCAATTTCTTCGTGTACAATCGAGAAGCGCCGTTACCAATCAGGATATTATATCAATTGGGGTAAGCATGGGTCTTCCCAATCAACTGCTTTCACTAAAGAGCCCGCTCAAAAAGTGCAGCAAGTAACATCGGTTCAATTACCAGAAGCGACGAATAAAAGTTCGGCTGTTCAAGTAACAAAAACGGATGTAATGGCGAGTAGTGATAATTCGTTCGTGTGTGCTAATACGAGTTCATTAAACAGTTCAGAAAAGAAAACGGAAGTTCAAGCGAAAAAGATAAGTAAATACAAAGCATATAAAACCATCAAGAAAGCGATAAAGAATCAAAAGGGAAGCGACAACGAATTTCCTGAAATATTAATGATTTTGTTATGTATTTTTCTTCCGCCTCTGGCAGTGGGAATTATGACCGACTGGGAATTAGAGCCCGTAGCTATTAATTTTTTATTGTGCCTGCTTTGTTGGCTACCTGGAATCGTTCATGCCTTTTTTGTATACGATAAATCACGTTAATCGCGGCTTTGAAAAATGCAAAAGCAAAATTTTGGCTAATCGTACTTGGAATAATTCCAGTTGTTTTGTTAATCATCCCTGCTAATTTCTTTGATAAAGGGCAGTCAATTTGTATTTCGGTATTATTGCTACATCGCACCTGTTTGGGGTGTGGAATGACACGTGCTTTTCAACACTTGATGCACCTCGATTTTAAAACGGCATTCATGTATAATAAAGGCGTGGTGATTGCATTCCCTATTATGGCATACATTTACTTAAAAGAAATAAAGAGATTGGTGCAAGTGCTTAAAAACGGCGATTGAGCTCTTGAACAACCGCTTCTAATATTTCTGCTTTATTGAGCTTTCCAGAAATATTAATTTCTAATTTAAAATTAACCTTGGCAGGGTAATTTTCTAATGGCTCTTCAATAGTTGATTTTGGTTTAGGAATTCGATATTCAGTAAAAGCCGCAAAAAAGTCGAAGTGCAAAATCTCGCAAATTCGTTGCAGTTGTGCTGTATCAACAGAATTTTTTTCGAATAAAGTATAAAGATGTCGCTGACTGATCCCGATCTTTTCGGCAAAAGCCCGCTTGGTAAGCCCACTTTCGTTGAACTTTTCTTCTATTATCTTCCCAATGTCAACTTGTTTCACATTGCAAATATAAGCATAGAAGTCTGTAAATCAGTTTATTAAACAGGAACAGGAATACGCTAAAAGAGGAAATAATAAACAATAAATGAAAATAAATGCACATTTATATGTATTATAATACAACCTTTCGGTAGTTTTGTTCTTATAGTATGATGCTAGTTTCCTCGGCTCTTATACATCATCCCTACATATAGTAATGTAAAACAGTTTTTTAACTCCTCACATTACGCGTTCAAATTGAAATAATAAACATTAGGAGAAAATAAATAACAGCAATATTGTTTTATAATACAACTTTGATTAGTTTTGCTTATCAAATCGCTAAAGGCATAAAAAAAAAATGAAAAAAATCATCTTAATAACATTGGTATCAATTTTTACCGCTTCTTTAGGTTATACACAAGACATAATTACAAAAAAATCGAGTGAAGACATTCAGGCAAAAGTAACGGAGGTAACGACTACAGAAATCAAATACAAAAGATTCGACAATCAAAGCGGACCGACTTTTACAATACTCAAATCTGACGTCTTAATGATTCGCTATGAGAATGGCTCTAAAGACATCTTTACCGACTCCCCAAACACTTCAGTTGCAAATACATCTTCAATTGATATGTCAATCAAAGGAAAACAGGATGCTAATATTAATTATAAAGGTAAAAAGTCAGGAGCTGGGTGGACAGCTGCCACAACAATTGTACTTTCCCCTTTATTTGGGTTTATTCCAGCCGTAGCTTGTGCATCAGCTGAGCCTTCTGACGAAAACTTAAAGTATAAGGATGCTGAATTGATGAAAAATAATACTTACAATCAAGCATATACAGAACAAGCTCATAAAATTAAAAAGAGAAAAGTATGGACTAATTATGGCATTGGTTCAGGTGCTTGGTTACTATTGTTCCTGCTATTATAACTTGTGATAGTCAAGAAAACCAGCCCATAACAGCACATTTGCGAATATGGCGGGTTTAGTGGTTAATTGAATGGGAATTAGAAATAATAAAACTGGATTTCAACCACAACTGGAACAATATGGAAATATGACCTCCAATTTTATGAAATAGAGTTAGAGCATAAGAAATCTGAAAACAAATAAGGTTTAATAGCATTTTCAATTACATTTTTCTAATAACTGATTGATCACAATTTTAATTTGTAACGAAGTGGAGTCCAGATACCACATAAAACGGGGTGACACCTAAAGGCCTTAAGAGTAGGAACATTCAAATCAAAAAAAAATGAAAAAAAACATTCTAAAATCAATCTTTGCATTCACAATTGCAATATTTATTTCGAGTTGTGCCGCTTTTCACAGTGGCTATATGACAAATTCTGCAGCATTAAGTTCTGCAAATTTTTCATACGTAAAACAAAACATAAAAGGGCAATCAACAGCAACTTATGTTTTAGGTATAGGAGGTCTTGAAAAAGTAACATTAGTTGATAATGCAAAGCAACAAATGCTTGCAACTAATCCCCTAAAGAGCAACCAAGCATTAGCAAATTTAACTGTCAACTTTAAATATTCCTTTTATTTCGGCGTATTCAGTTCCGTTAATTGCACTGTGACAGCTGATGTGGTGGAGTTTAAATAATAACACTAAATACTCGCATTAGCTACTTGAATTGTTAATCTCGTAGCAAGTGTAATGCTATTAGGATAATATTTAAACAAATAAATGAAGAGAAATTTATTATAGGTGGGTTCTGTTAGCTCAGGTAATTCATATTGATTAATGTTAAGAGTTTTTTTAATATACCCGGCCTTTTTATTTTTTCTTTTTGTACAGCACAATATATTTTTAGGCGCCTGCTGCGTTTCTATAAATCGATTTACAGACACTGCGTTCGAAAAAGCAAAGTGCT
>CAIRUC010000012.1 GCA_903881665.1 uncultured Bacteroidota bacterium
AATACCATTAAAATAATAATTAAAATTATATTATACTCTTTTACAATATACTTATATAGATTACTTAAATTATTAATACAATTTTTAAAATAAATTTTTAATACGCGTTTCCTAAATAAAACGCAATAAAACCCATACGCAAAAATACGCACACTACATTACGGATTAAAGGTAATAACAGATTAGCAACTTTTAATAAAAATGGTGCAACGACTTCGCTTGTCTTGAAGAATGAAAATCACCTTAATACAACATTTAACTAATGGTTACCAACATATTAGCCTATAAACACCAGCAAAAACAGTCTTATTAACGAATGAATGTTAAAATCCTTTTAAAATAGGTTGTTGTTTTAAGACATTGTCACTATCTTTGCCGTCCCTTATTAAAGAAAACTGTCTTTATTATTATGTTATTAACAACAGAATCCAAAAAAGAAATCTTCAAAAAACACGGTAAAAGTGAAACTAATACCGGCTCATCTGAAGCTCAAATCGCTTTGTTTACGCAGCGTATTAATCACCTTACTGAACACTTAAAGGTGTCGAAAAAAGATTTCTCTACTCAGCGCGCATTGATTCGTTTGGTAGGAAAGCGTCGTGCTCTTCTTGATTATCTTCAAAAGAAAGAAATCAACCGCTACCGTGCGATCATTGCTGAATTAGGCATTCGTAAATAAAATGTTAAAGCCAACCGGCAAATAATATTAAAAGGCAATTCTATGTAATTGCCTTTTTTCATTTAAACCATAGGCATTATTATCTATCTATAAACAAAGCTGTAAAACGCTGTCAAAAAAGCTGTCAACATTATCATGTCACAAAAAGCTGTCATTAAATCATTCCGTCTCGACGACGGGAGAGAAGTAACTATTGAAACAGGAAAATTAGCTAAACAAGCTGATGGATCTGTTGTAGTTCGTTTAGGAAATTGTATGCTCCTAGCAACTGCAGTATCAAGTCAAGATGCCAAACCGGGAGTTGACTTTATGCCATTAACTGTAGATTACCAGGAGAAATTCGCTTCTGCCGGACGTTTTCCGGGAGGCTTTTTCCGTCGCGAAGCTCGTCCTAACGATAACGAAATTCTTATTTGCCGTTTAATCGATCGTGCACTACGTCCTTTATTTCCAGATGATTATCATGCCGACACGCAGGTAATGGTAAATTTAATTTCTGCAGACCCTGAAGTATCACCTGATTGTCTTGCTGGATTAGCGGCATCGGCTGCCATTGCGGTATCAAATATTCCATTTAACGGACCTATTTCAGAAGTTCGTGTTGCGCGCATTGACGGGAAATTTTTCATCAACCCTCCTATCTCTACCATGGCGAACGCCGACATCGACTTGATCGTTGCCGGAACTATCAAAGATATTTTGATGGTAGAAGGAGAAATGAAAGAAGTTAGTGAGAAAGAAATGGCTGAAGCAATTGCAGTTGGCCATGAAGCGATCAAAGTTCAATGCCAAGTTCAAATTGAACTTGCTGAGCAATTAGGTATCACGAAGCGTACCTATTCACACGAGACACACGATGAAGAATTACGTGAAAAAGTTTGGAAAGAAACTTTTGACAAAGCATACGCTGTAGCGCGTCAATGTAATCCTGATAAACATGCCCGTAAAACTGCATTTAAAGCAGTTGTTGAAGAGTTTTGTGCTCAGTTTTCTGCGGAAGAATTAGCAGCTAAAATGGGCTTCATTAAAACGTATTACCACGATGTAGAGAAAGAAGCCGTACGTAGTATGATCTTAAAAGAGAAGATTCGTTTAGATGGCCGCGGATTAACTGATATCCGTTCAATTTGGTCAGAAATCGATTATCTTCCTTCTGCACATGGATCTGCGGTTTTCACACGTGGAGAAACACAATCATTAACAACAGTAACCTTAGGGTCTAAACTTGACGAGCAAATTATCGATCAAGCCATGTTCCAAGGAACCAATAAATTCCTTTTACATTACAACTTCCCAGGATTCAGTACAGGAGAAGTGAAACCTAACCGCGGAACAAGTCGCCGTGAAATAGGACACGGAAACCTTGCTATGCGTTCATTAAAGCAAATGATGCCAGGCGACGACGTAAATCCTTACACGATCCGTATCGTTTCCGATATCCTTGAATCGAATGGTTCATCGTCGATGGCTACAGTTTGTGCAGGTACATTAGCATTATTTGATGCTGGCATTAAGCTTAAAGCTGCCGTATCAGGTATTGCCATGGGATTAATTACTGATGGAAAAGGAAACTTCGGTATCTTAAGTGATATACTTGGCGACGAAGATCATTTAGGTGATATGGACTTCAAAGTAACAGGTACTTCTAAAGGTATCTGCGCTTGTCAAATGGATCTTAAAGTAGATGGTCTTCCATACGACATTCTTATTCAGGCCCTAGAACAAGCGAAAGCAGGTCGTTTACATATCTTAGGTGAAATGAACAAAACGATTGCGGCACCACGTGAAGACTACAAAGCACATGCGCCTCGTATTGTTATCTTACGTATTCCTAAGGAATATATCGGAGCTGTAATCGGACCAGGTGGGAAAATCATTCAAGAAATCCAACGTACAACTGGAGCTTCCATATCTATTGAAGAGCAAAACAACGAAGGAGTTGTTGAAATATCATCTCCAAATAAACAATCAATTGATTCTGCATTAAGCTGGATTAGAGGAATCGTTGCAGAGCCTGAAGTGGGTGAAGTATATGAAGGAAAAGTAAAAACGATTACTACATATGGCGCATTCGTTGAGTTTATGCCGGGTAAAGATGGTTTATTACATATTAGCGAAATTTCTAACGAGCGCATACCAACTATGGACGGTGTTTTAAAAGAAGGAGAAAAGATTCAAGTGAAACTTGTTGAAATAGATAAGAAAACTGGCAAGTTCCGCTTATCACGTAAGGTTTTGCTATCTAATAATCCAGAATAGTTAAGTACAGAACAACGATTAGAATTAAAAAAAATCATAAATTACCTCTGAAAGCCCCGTAAAATACGGGGCTTTCTTTTTTTTTCCCTAGACCTTTCGCCAAAAAGATTGATGTAATAAAATCAGCCAGAAAATTGCTAAATCGTACAATTTTCGACCTTTATTAGCCTACGGCACTATTACCTTACACTTCACTTACATAGCGCACGCTCTCATTTGCAACCATTCGTTCATGGATGCGTTAAGCACCACAAATGACTTTGAAAAAATGAGACAGCTAAAAATTACGAAACAGGTTACAAATCGTGAAACAGCATCACTAGATAAGTACCTACAAGAGATAGGAAAGGTGGAATTATTACGGCCGGATGAAGAAGTAGATTTAGCTCGACGTATTAAAGAAGGCGACCGCACCGCTCTTGAACGCCTAACAAAGGCAAACCTTCGTTTTGTGGTATCCGTTGCAAAACAGTACCAAAATCAGGGCTTAACTTTAGGAGACCTTATTAATGAAGGTAATCTTGGACTAATTAAAGCAGCGCAACGTTTTGATGAAACTCGCGGATTCAAATTCATTTCATATGCAGTATGGTGGATTCGTCAGAGTGTACTTCAAGCATTGGCAGAACAAGCGCGAATTGTACGATTACCGCTTAATAAAATCGGATTTATCAATAAAATAAATAAGGCCTTCGCCCAACTTGAGCAAGAATTTGAGCGCGAACCAACCAACGAAGAATTATCTACTATTCTCAACATTACTGTTGATGATGTAATGGATACGATGCGGTCGTCTGGAAGACATATATCAATGGATGCACCGTTAATTAACGGAGAAGATGCTACGCTGATGGACTTAATGCCAGGCGAAGATTCAACACCATCGCCAGAGAACAACCTCATCACCGAATCGCTTCGACGTGAAATTGAACGCGCTTTATTTACCCTTACACCACGTGAGGCTGACGTAATCCGTTTGTATTTCGGACTTAACAACTCCCCTCTTACACTAGAAGAAATTGGCGAACGATTCGAACTTACGAGAGAGCGTGTTCGTCAAATCAAAGAAAAAGCGATCCGTCGCTTAAAGCATACATCGAGAAGTAAAATTCTCCGCACTTATCTAGGATAAGGATTAAAAGAAATGTTTTTGGGTTTTAGGTTAAGAAACCCCGGTAGTTGAATCTACCGGGGATTTCTTTTTTTCATAAAGGTTTGCCCGATAATTTGTAGTTTCGCAGTACAATTTACAAGCTCTGCCTTATGTCAATAATGATAGCCCCTTCGATGTTATCATCGGATTTTTCGAACCTCCAGAAAGATATTGCAATGGTGAATGAAAGCTGCGCCGACTGGTTTCATATCGACGTAATGGATGGTGTTTTTGTACCCAATATATCATTTGGATTTCCAGTAATAAAGGCCATTCACAAATATGCGAGCAAACCGCTCGACGTACATTTGATGATTGTTGACCCTGATAAATATTTGTCGGCATTCGCTGATGCAGGAGCTGCTGTTATTTCGGTTCACATTGAAGCGTGCACTCACCTTCACCGCACCATTCAATCGATGCGTCAACTTGGCGTTCTAGCCGGAGTTGCTATTAATCCACATACACCAATTTCCCTTCTTTCGGAAGTGATTATTGATATTGACGTAGTTTGTATGATGTCGGTAAACCCTGGATTTGGCGGACAAAAATTCATTATAAATACCTACTCAAAAGTAGAAGAACTTAAGAATTTAATTATTCAGAAAAACTCAAATGCCCGCATCGAGATTGATGGAGGCGTTGATTTTAGCAATGCAAAGAAATTGGCGAAATGTGGTGCCGACATTTTAGTTGCAGGCAACACTGTTTTTGGGCATACGAAGCCCTTAGAAGCAATTTCGTTATTAAAAGAGGCCGCTAAAATTACGGCTTAGGCCAAATAATCAGCTAAGTAATTAAATCGAGGCATTAAAGATCCCTCTTTGGTTATCGTTGCACGATCTATTAAACCAATATCCAGCCCAACCAAAGAAGGGATTACTCTTTCCATTAAATTTTTCCCAAATCCTTCCGAGGCATCACGTGGTAATTCACAGGGTAAATTATCAATTGCCATTACGGTGATGGTAGAAGGTGCGAATGGCGCTTCTAATGTTTCGCTGAACGGATTGTAGCCATAAAATTTATCGTCGATAGTTGAAGGCTTCATAGTAGAAGGTACACTACCATTAATATCGCAGGTAACATCGGCAATAACGCTAATATGAAAACGATGTCCCCGCATTTCTTCCTTCGTAAACAATACAGGAGCCTTTGGGTCCCAAAAAGTACAATGGATTAATAAATCACAGGCACTAGCATACGAACCTGGCTCAGCGAAGGTGCAATTAAATTTTTCGGGATGATTATAAAACTCATCTTGATTCCATAACGAACCATCTTTTAACTCATGGTAATCTTCACTATGCAACTGCACGTATACAGGTTCACGGAAAGAATAATTTAGGAATTCATAAACTGTTACTTTACGAATTTCTAATGCGCCTAACGTTTCTATAGCACCATTAGCAACACGGCCGCCACCAGTAACTACTATTTTAAGATTAGGAAGATTTACTTTTTCTAGTTCTTTAAAAAGCTCCTTTTTATCGTGGCATAAATGAGCTGCTTTCAGCGTATATAAACCATACTTCATTCCGTATGCCATGATACCATTATAGGCCCCAACAATTCCTGCATAACGCCCGAAACCAATTACACGATGATTATTTTCATCAACCAACGTTTCATAATCGATCATTTGAATTTTTTTCTCGATTAAGGCCTGCATCAATCCTTTATTATGCGGTTGCTTTTTGATGGTGTGTGAAAAGAAAAGATATTTTTTACCTGGTATTAGATCTTGTTTCGGCACTTCCTTAACGCCCATTAATACGTCACAATCCGACAAATCCTCTTGCAACAAAACACCTTGTTGCAAATATTCATCATCGGTATAACAACGATACGGACTTGGCTGAACGGCCAATTTCAGGTTAGGGTATTCTTCTAATAAATATTTACATTGAACGGGTGTAAAAGGTACACGTTTATCGTGTGGAACCTTACCCTCTCTAATAACTCCAATTTTCATAAGGTCAAATATACTGAGGAAAAAGAAATTGCAGTGTAGAATAATGATGTATGTCTTACATTATAACGAAATCTTTATCAGAATTTAATTCCTCTTTTATTCAATTCCTTTTGAAAACGACGTGCATTCTGCATGTGCAGCTCATAGGTACGTGCGAAAGCATGATAACCCGAAAAATCTTCACGAGCACAGAAAAACAAAAAATCGTGATGCGTATAATTTAGCACAGCATCGATAGACGAAATTGAAGGCATACAAATTGGACCGGGAGGTAATCCGGTATACATATACGTATTATAAGGAGAATTAATATTCTTGTATTCGTTCAACACACGACGAACCGTAAAATCGCCTAATGCATAAACCAATGTAGGATCAGCTTCTAACTTCCACCCTTTTTTCAAACGATTAATATATACCCCTGCAACAATAGGTTTTTCGTCTACTTTACGAGTTTCTTGCTCTACAATACTCGCCAACGTACTAACCTCCGTTAAAGTCATTCCGTTTGCTTTCGCTTTCGCGATGCGATCAGCAGACCAGAATTTTTTATTTTCTGATAAAATTTTTTCATAGAATTGTTCGGCACTGCAATTCCAATAAAACTCATAAGTATTCGGAATCATTAAAGCTAGGCTATTCATGCCTGTAAATCCGTAGTTAGCTTGATAAGCCTCATCTTTGAATAAAAACAAAATCTCGGCAGAATCGGCTTCAATTTTACCACCCACAATACCCGCTAATTGTTCAACCGTTCTTAAATTACTAAAGGTTAAACGCACAGGTGTTTGATTTCCGGAACGAAGCATGTCGATAATTTGCTTATTACTCATACCCGATTTAATTTGATACTTCCCGGGCTTAATATTATTCACATAATTCATTTGCTGCGCTACCCATTCAAACGAAGCCGAATTCTTTAACTGGCAATCTTTATGCAGAATATTCAACACATCATTAAATTTCGAGCCAGTTGGAATGTAAATAAATTTTGTTGATTTTCCACTAATTAAAATATTGGGAGAAAAAACTTTTGTGTAAAAAGTATAAGCTGTAATTAATCCAGCAAACAAAACAACGCCTACAAACGCAATAATAAATTTCTTTAAACTGCTACTTGTTTTTTTGCTAGAAGATTTTTTTTTCTTTGCCATTTCATTTCATTTTACTCAATTGATTCATTGCCGCTTTCGCTTGTGCATTATTAGGATTTTTTTTAAGCAATCGCCTCAGATATTTATTAGCTTCTGAAAAATTTTTCTGAGCTACCATAACTCCAGCCATATTCAACAAGCCTTGTTCGTAATCGGGATCAAGAGATAAAGCCTTCGTGTATAACTCAAGCGCCTTCGAAATGTTGCCTTCCGACGATAAAATTAAGAATCCTAAATTTGAAAACGCTGGAGCATATTCAGGATGTTCATTTACTATTTCCGAAAATATTTTTTTCGCCTCTTTACTATTTCCAGAAGCT
Organism: uncultured Bacteroidota bacterium; assembly: GCA_903881665.1. GTDB lineage: Bacteria > Bacteroidota > Bacteroidia > AKYH767-A > OLB10 > CAINEC01. The sequence goes on from CAIRUC010000012.1 coordinate 7,541, forward strand.
GCTAATACATTGGCGTATTTATTAGCAAATTCAGCAGAAAGTGGCGCCAATTTATTTGCTTGCGAATACCACTGCAATGCTTTTACAGAATTTCCGATTTGAGAATATGATTCACCAATTCGATAGCAGGTCCATGCATAATAATTATCATATTGTTTCTTATTTAGCAATGTTCGAACATTGGAAACTGACTCAACATATTTCACCACAATTGCAAATTCCTTTTTCAAAAAATAAATCTGTACTATTTTTGGTAAACTATTTTCATTTTCGTTATTATTTGAAACAGAAATATAACTCAAGGCTGAATCAAGCATTTCTTTTCCCATTCCGAACTTTTCGAAATAATTAATATATGCTTGCGCTATTGCTGCTCGAGGAGGATTCGTATTATTTATGGCGTTGATACCTACGAATTTTTTAATCGCCTCTTTTTTAAATTCTGTTACTGGAATAGAAATTTTATGATCATGAACTCCAACATGAGGAATGTCGATAGCACCACTAAGTTGCATATGACAACTCACACAATTATTATTTTCTTTTGCAATTGCGTTCTTATTGGCAGTACATATCTTTTGCAATTTTGTTTGATGACAATTTTCACAAGCTGCATTAAAAACATTATTATCTGTATTCTTAACACTCAAATGCGGGTTATGACAAGTAATACAAGTAAGTGCATTTTTAAAAGGCTTCAACGCAATAACCTTCGCCGAAGCATCAACCTTCTTCATGGTTTCAATAAAGCATTTACTTAGCTTTAAACGCTCGGCATGGCTAGCCATGATATGTTCTTGGGAACGACCTTCATAAACTGGCATAAACACATTCATTACATCCGACAAATGCATTCCAGGTTTAAAATCGAAGAACGACTTTCCTTCATTCAAAACAGCATTACCTTGAATATGGCAACGCTGACAAACATCGAATTGCAAATCGATAGGAAGCTTAGCAGGATTCACGATAGAATAATCAATAAATTTAGAAGTATCGACAAACATGCCCATCGACTTTTCTTTCACATGTATACTGCCGGGCCCATGACATCTTTCACAATCGATACCATTTTTAACAAGCTTGAATTTATTTTCAGATCCCTCAACAAAAGAAGGATAACCATTATGGCACGACATACATTCTAATCCAATGAGTCTATTAAATCTAGAGTTATCACCTTTTTCAAATCCAGGAGGTAAATCCCATGTTCCTTTTTGTGTATAAAAAGTTAAGGGTGCTTGGAAGAGATAACCATTCGACTCCCACATATGAGAATTTGTATGTTGACCAGATCCCACAATATATTTCACCGTTTGCACGCGTTGATAAACGGTATCCCCTGCATCAATACGAAACTCTTTAAACTTCAAACTATCCTTTTCCCAATATGGCGAGTAATAGAAATCTTTGTACTTATCATAAACCACGGGATGCTTCGAAAAATCACCAGAAGTTTTTATTTTCGAAGCGCGATCGAATGAAAGGCCCATACCTGTATGAATAAAAGTAGCATGTACATTCGAATGACAACCCGAACACGTTTGCATCCCTACATACTCTGCAGAATTACTTAATCCAGCATATGTAGTTCGTGATTCATTGACCTTACTTGTAGAAGGTTTACAATACCAATTCATACAAGCTATTAAAACAATAGCCGGCAATAAAAGCAACCGTATTAAATCACTTTGCTTCATATTAATTTAGAAGGCCTGAATAACTGCATCATTGTTACATCATGCCATGATTCATTATATACAATCCAATCACGCATGACACCACAAGCATTGAACCCTGCCTTAGAAAACAAACGCAGGCTTGCTTGATTAGAATTCTCAATGTGGCAATAGAGCTGATGCATATTAAGAACATCAAAACTATAACGCGTTAACAACATTAGCGACTCATAAGCAAAGCCCTTTTTACGTTCAGCAATATCTCCGATTAGAATACCTACACCAGCTTTACGATGTAAGGGATCAAACTCAAACAAATCGATAAAGCCGATAGTTCTACCTGGCTGTGGTGTTTCACTTATCAACTCGATGGCGAGACGTAGCTGACGAGTAATAAAAATATCATGCGTTGCACTTTGATAAAACTGTTCGAGCGTGTAACGTGAATAAGGACTAAGTGTTCCACTCTCTGGCCAAACTTCGGTATCATTCTCGTAGATCATCATCAAATTCACATCATGTGGTTCGAGCGCTCTTAATATTACTGAAGTTCCTCTAATCATAAATTTATGCTTCCCTCAAATACTTTAACTGCCGGACCTTCAAGACGGACATCAACATATTTATTTGAATCTTTTTTAAAACACACTTTCAATTGGCCTCCCCGTGCCTGAACATTTACACCATTCAAATCGGCATTTAATTTTCCAGAAAAATGAGCAGCAATTACAGCAGCAGTGATTCCGGTGCCGCAACTCAGTGTCTCCTCTTCCACTCCGCGTTCATATGTACGAATTTCGATTAAATCATTCTCCACCTTCACAAAGTTGACATTAATTCCGTTGTTTATAAAAGTGCTACTATTACGAATAGAACGACCTTCAGAAAACACATCCAGCAAATTTAAATTATTACGAAATGAAACATAGTGAGGAGAACCAGTATCAAGTATTAAATCGCCCGCCTCATTTTGTACAGGCAAAAGAACATCATTCATTTTAAGTGATACCCATCCATTCGGCAAGAAGAAAGCCTCATGCATTCCATCGGAAGCTATAAAAGTAGATTTATACGAAATAATATTTAATTCAGCGGCAAAATGCACCATGCATCTACCACCGTTACCGCACATAGAACCTGGTCGTCCATCTGAATTAAAATACAACATCTCAAAATCAGCCAATGCAGTTGGTTGTAATATCATTAATCCATCACCTCCTATTCCAAAGCGACGATCGCACAAAAACCTTATTTGCTCCTGTGAAAGAAGCGGCAAATTGGTACGACCATCTAGAATAACGAAATCATTACCAGCGCCATGATATTTAAAGAATTTTAATTGCATCGCTGTAAAGGTAAATAAAACATAAAAACGAACGAACCCATTACACGAACATCATTTCTACATAAAAATGTTAAACCAAGGTTAAATTCATCGTTAATTAGTAAAGAGCAAATAATTTTGCAGCTAACAACTCGTTATAGCCATTAAAATCTGAAATACATCAATTTCACAATTAAAACTAAAAGGCACTATGAAACCAGTGATTAAGTATGCAAGCGTGTTCCTGATAGCAGCAGCCGGAAGTTTAGCCGGTTCAGGCATTTACAATCATTATTTAAGCGACATTCACTTTTTCAGCAACCGTAGGGAAGTACAAATTCCCCTGACCCGAGTAAACTTTGGGAATGCGGCGTCGGGCGCAACCGATTTTACTGTAGCTGCAGAAAATACGGTACCTACCGTTGTTCACGTAAAAACAACATACCAGCGCAAAACGGCAACAAATTCATTTATTGATCCCTTTCAATTCTTTTGGGGGCAGCCAGCACCTCAAATGCAACAACCGCAACAACAATCAACAGGTTCGGGAGTAATTATTAGCGACGACGGATACATTGTAACCAACAACCATGTAGTAGATGATGCTGAATTAGTTGAAGTAACCCTAGATGATAAGCGAACTTATACAGCCAAAATAATTGGCACCGACCCATCCACTGATCTTGCGTTATTGAAAATCGACGAAAAAGGACTTGCCTATTCGGTTTATGGAAACTCCGATGCTGTAAAAGTAGGAGAATGGGTATTAGCCGTAGGAAATCCATTTAATCTCACCAGCACAGTAACTGCAGGAATAGTAAGTGCTAAAGCAAGAAACATACATATACTTCCTGATCAAAAATTTCCTATTGAATCATTTATACAAACAGATGCGGCAGTAAATCCGGGTAATAGCGGTGGTGCGTTGGTAAACACGAATGGAGAGTTAATTGGTATTAATGCTGCCATCGCTTCCAATACCGGAAGTTATTCAGGATATTCATTTGCGATACCGGTAAATATGGTAAAAAAAGTAGTAAACGATTTAATGGAATTTGGCAATGTTCAGCGAGGATTTATTGGAGTAAGCATTCGCGATTTAGATGCAGAATTCGCAAAAGAAAAAAATATCGGTCAGCTTGACGGCGTATATGTTAGTGGATTAACCCAAGGAGGGTCCGCACAAGAATCGGGAATTAAAGAAGGCGATGTAATTACTAAAATTAACAACATCACCATCAAAAGCTCGCCTGAATTACAAGAACAAGTTGGCAGGTATCGTCCAGGCGATAAAATAAATGTAACGGTATTGAGAGATGCAGAAGAAAAAACTTTATCAGTAACATTAAAAAACAAAGAAGGAAACACTAAAATTGGCAAAGTAGAAATTGTAAATGTTTTGGGTGCCCGCTTAGAAGTAATTTCTGAGGGAGAACAAAGCAAATTAGGAATTGAAGGAGGAGTAAAAGTGAAAGACCTTCAGAGCGGCAAACTAAAAAATGCTGGAATACGAGAAGGATTTATTATCACATCGATAGACAACAAACCCGTAATCGATGCGAATGATGTTTCTAATTACCTTGACCAAAAACAAGGCGGTGTACTAATAGAAGGCATATATGCTAATGGAACGAGAGCGTATTACGGTTTCGGAATGTAATTTTTCGAGGAAAAATCAAAGGCGAAAATGGAGAAATTCACTTTTGCCTTTTTTATTTTTTAAATACTTTCATAAACATTTGGTCAGTTCGCAGAAACTATTAAATTTGTAGAAGTGCTGGCCCTTTACAACCTCAACGCACAGAATAAAATACCAAAACAGTTTTCAGCAATGACCAATAAACTATTATTCGATGCGTCAACTGAAAATTACAAAGTCGATTACCAATCGGGAAAGTGCTTCCTTAGAGAAGTATTTATCTGACATAGGAAAAGAAGGAATGATTAACTCTGAGGAAGAAGTGCGACTAGCGCAACTTATCAGGGAAGGAGATCAATCTGCTCTCGACAAATTAACAAAAGCGAACCTAAGATTTGTGGTATCAGTAGCCAAGCAATATCAAAACCAAGGATTAAGTTTACCCGACTTAATTAACGAAGGCAATTTAGGATTGATAAAAGCGGCTAAGCGATTTGATGAAACGCGAGGATTCAAATTTATTTCATACGCAGTATGGTGGATTCGTCAAAGTATTTTACAAGCGATAGCTGAACAATCGAGAATTGTACGCTTGCCATTAAATCAAGTAGGTTCATTAACTCGAATTCGGCAAGCTTTTATTAAGCTAGAGCAACAATTTGAGCGTGAACCCTCTTATGAAGAAATCGCAAAACTCACCGACCTTTCAGTTGACAAAATTTCTGATGCCATAAGAATATCCGGAAAGCATATCAGCATGGATGCGCCATTTGCCAATGGCGAAGAAAGTTCATTGCTCGATGTAATTGAGAACAACGAATCTCCTCGAGCAGATACGGATTTAATGTCGGATTCCTTAAAAAAAGAAATTGAACGCTCACTAAGTACGTTAAGTGAAAGAGAACGAGATATAGTAATATTATTTTTCGGAATAGGAATCTCTCATGGACTTTCGTTAGAAGAGATTGGAGACAAATTCAATTTAACCAGAGAGCGAGTTCGACAAATTAAAGAAAAAGCGATTAGAAGACTACGACACAAAAACAGAAGTAAACTTCTTAAATCGTATTTAGGTGAAGAATGGTCATAACTATAGAAATAATTTTTTTATACATATAAAAAAATCCTCCTGAAACTAGGAGGATTTTTTATATCCATAAGAATTAAAAAAAACTTTTTTTTAATTCTTATAAGTGCTGGAAAGTGAATCGCGTGTATTAAAAATAGCAACGAAAAGAATCGAATTATTAAAAAGCTTCTTCCACCTTCACTCTCACTTTTTTTATTTTTTGGTCTTTAATATTTTTCAAAACCGACATTGTTTTATCACGTTTTACAGCCACATAACTTGCATTGTCAATGATAGTAATAAGTCCAATATCAGCACCGGTAAGTCCGCCGCTTTTAGTGAGAAAACCAACAACATCACCCTTACTTATTTTATCTTTTTTACCTGCGCTAATATATAAGCACACAAAATCGGGATCTGCTACAATACCTGTAAACGGATTCACCTTCAATAAAGGCAATTTAGTATCAAGGTAATCAGGCAAAGATTCATCGTCGGCAAGGATTAAATAAGCAGAACCGTCGGCATGCATACGAGCAGTTCGTCCGTTACGATGCAAGAACTCACTATGATGAACAGGACATTGATAATGCACTACATGACGAATTTCCGGAATATCGAGTCCTCGAGAAGCAAGATCCGTAGCAATAAGAACATTATGAGCACCACCTCTAAACTTTATAAGACTTTTCTCGCGATCGATTTGTTCGAGAGCACCATGAAAAACACCATGATCGAAATGATGTTTCGAAAGCAAAGCACTAATACGCTCAACAGCTTCACGATGATTACAAAAGACTAAGGTAGGCTCTTGATTAAAACTTTTCACAAGATGCATCAATGTTTCAACTTTTTCATCGGAAGGGGTACGTACCAACGACAACGAAAGATTCACCTCTTGATGTGTTCTGAAATCAAGTTTTGTATAATCACCTTTTACGAATTCAGGAACAACATCGATACCTGTGGCAGAAGTCAATATTAACTGAGGTTGAGATTTAAACGTTTCAAAAATAAACTCCATCTGACTTTGAAAACCGAGTTGTAGTGATTTATCGAATTCATCGAGAACCACTAAACCTATATGAGAAATATCGACTGAACTACGCGTAATATGATCAGCAATTCGGCCTGGAGTACCAATAAGCACGGCAGGAGCTTCCGACAAGCTGTTTTGTTCATTTTTAACACTATGACCACCATAGCAGCAAGTCACTTTCCAATTACTTTTTAAAGCACGGAATACGGTTTCTATTTGCAATGCTAGCTCTCGTGAAGGCACGATAACCATTGCTTGAACACCATTTTTTTTAGGATCTAAATTATTCAGCAAAACCGACAAAAAAGCTAACGTTTTTCCTGAGCCAGTAGGAGACAAAAGCATCAAATGCTTCCCCTTTACACCCTCATGAATCACCGCATCCTGCATAGGATTCAATTTCTCAATTGAGAGTTTAGTTAAAATATCGGCAAGAAGGTTTTTAAGGGGAGTAGACATGGTACAAAGGTAATTGAATAAAGGAAATTAGATATTTATTAATCTTACTATGTGCAACAATTTAATTTCATCGAAAAAAACATTCAAGAAAATTTTAAAAAACAACAAATGCGACGTTAATGAATTCAAAAAAAAGCAGAAAAAAAGCCGATTACTCTTACATAATCGGCTCGAATAGTACATGTTTAAACTAATTAATAATAAGTAAGGCGAATTACATCTGACAAATATTTTGCAAAACGAATTACCTGACGGCTATAACCATATTCGTTATCATACCAGATATACAGCACCATACCACGTTTATCTTTAGAAACAATGGTTGCAGGACTATCAACAATCGAAGCGCAAGGATTTCCAATTAAATCGCTCGACACTAATTCATTACTTTGGCTATATTGAATTTGCTCTACCAAAGCACCTCTCAATGCTGCATCTTTTAAAATTTCGTTCACCTCATCCTTAGTGACTTGCTTATTCACAGTTAAATTAAGAATTGCAAGCGAAACATCAGGAGTTGGTACTCGCACTGAATTACCAGTTAATTTACCTTCTAGCTGAGGAATTACCTTGGTCACTGCTTTATCGGCACCCGTTTCAGTAATAACCATATTCATCGCAGCCGAACGTCCCCTTCTGTATTTATTATGGTAGTTATCGAGCAAGTTTTGATCATTGGTATATGAGTGAATCGTTTCGATATGACCTCTTTCAATTCCCAATGATTTTTCGATCACCTCTAAAACAGGAACGATTGCATTAGTAGTACAAGAAGCAGCAGAGAAAATCTTTTCATCAGCAGCATGATTTTTTTCATTAACGCCATAAACAACATTCGGAATATCGCCTTTACCAGGAGCTGTCAATAATACTTTATCGACACCTTTAGCAGATAAATGACGCGACAATCCCTCGCGATCGCGGGAAACACCTGTATTATCAATTAACAAAGCATTACTAATTCCATACTTCGTATAATCGATATCTTCAGGATTTTTAGCATCAATCACATAAATGGTATGCCCATTAACCACCAATGCATTTTTCTCCTTATCTTCAATAACGGTACCTGGGAATGGCCCATGCACTGAATCATTTCTTAATAATTCGGCACGTTTCGACAAATCATCTTCAGAACGACCACGAACCACAATTGCACGTAAACGAAGTTGCTCTCCCTTCCCTGCCTGACCTACTAGCTCACGCGCGAGAATACGTCCGATACGAGCAAAACCATAAAGAATGACATCGCGAGGAATCAATCCGCGTTTCTCTTTACCGATAAGTGCGATTAATTTATGTGTTACAAATTTATTTACATCGCTATCAAAGTCGGCCTTTTCAGAAATCCATTCAGCACCTAATTTACCAATATCGATACGAGAAGGGGCTAAATCGAGATCACGAATAACTTTGGCAATTGCAACAGTATCAATAATAGAAATAGGTTTTTTAACAAAATCCTTAGCATATTGGTGCAAATTCAAAATTTGACTCGCACTGCGATCCACCAACTGATTTCTAAAGATAATAAGCTCAACAGACCTGTTAAACCATAAATCGCCGATAATATGAATTAATTCAATCGCTGCTTTTTCGAGCTCGATCCAATCGCCTAATTGACGATCGTAAGAATTTAACACATCTGCATTTTGTGAAGAAGTAGACATAAACGTTTTAATTATAAGGTGCGCAAAGATACTACTTGTACACTCTTTTGTAAAGAAAAAGACAATTAAAAAGGCAAGAAAAGAATTGATAAAAATCTATGAACCTTTATAAAAAGGCCATAAAATCAAAAAGACCCCGATAAACGGGGTCTTTTAGGGTGAAAGAAGGGTCTCGAACCCTCGACCTCCTGAACCACAATCAGGCGCTCTAACCAACTGAGCTACAATCACCGTTTCGAGGGTGCAAAAATAGTATTTCCCATCAACATAACAAATTTACTGGGAATTATTTTAAACAATGCGATGATCGCTTCATTGACTTAGGAATATATACTTTTGCGATTATGTCGGAGAAAACTGTTTTATCGGTAAAGGGAATGACTTGTGCCAGTTGTGCACAAGGCATTACACGTCATCTTAACAAGAAGGGATTTTCTGATGTTCACGTTTTTTATGAAACAGGGCAAGTTGAAGTTGATGACTTGCCTCTAGAATCGCTAAACAAAGTGATCACAGAAATAAACAGCCTAGGTTATAAGGCTGCTACACAGGAAGAAGGCCATGAACTAAAAGGTACATGGTCGGTATTGAAAATAAAATTTGGTATTGCGGCGCTCTTTACGCTGCCATTATTAATTCCAATGTTCGTACATCTTCCTGTACTCCATCAACCCTTCGTGCAATTTATACTTAGCATACCTGTAGTAATTATTGGAATATTACATTTCGGAAAGAGTGCATGGGGTTCATTAAAAAATGGAATACCGAACATGGATGTACTAATATCTATCGGATCACTTACCGCATTTATATATTCGGTAGCGGGCTGGATGATGTCATTGAATAACGAAGCATCAATGCATTACCTGTTTTTTGAAACTTCAGCAACCATAATCACGCTGGTATTAATGGGCAATTTAATTGAAGAAAACAGTTTAAAAAAGACCACATCAGCACTTGAAATGCTAACCGCAATACAACCACAAAAAGCTAACCGTATTGTTGACGCTCTAACTGAAAAAGAACGAATAGTAGAAATAACAATCGACTTATTAAATCCGAACGATCTTGTAATAATAAGAACAGGGGAAAGGATTCCAGCCGACGGTACTGTTTATGAAGGAACAGCCATCATTGATGAAGCATCGATGACAGGAGAATCTTTACCAGTTGAAAAAAACATCAATGACAAAGTGATGGCGGGCACAATTGTAGAAGATGGACACATTAAAATCTTTGTAGAAAAAACAGGCTCTCAAACAATTTTATCATCTATGATAGAGCTAGTAAAGCGCTCTGTATTACACAAACCATCCATACAACGACTTGGCGACAAAATTAGTGCTGTATTTGTACCCGTCGTTATTCTCATTTCAATTGTCACTTTCCTGCTTTCCTACTTTATATTCAACATTACATTACCGCAATCCATTATGCACTCAATAGCGGTATTGGTAATATCATGTCCCTGTGCAATGGGACTTGCAACCCCAACTGCAGTATCGGTAAGTATAGGTAGAGCCGCGAAAAACGGAATATTAATTAAAGGCGGCGATACACTTGAACGGCTATCAGAAACACAAACCATCGTATTTGATAAAACAGGTACATTAACCACTGGAAAATTTGCTATTAAATCAATAAACTATATAGGAGAAAAAGAAATTGCAGATTATTTATTAGCAACACTTGAGCAATATAGCAACCATCCTATTGCAAATGCAATAAATCAACATTATAAAAACTATAGCGAACTTAAACCCGCAGTAATACTAAACGAAATAAAAGAAGAGAAAGGAAAAGGAGTAACGGCAATCGACAAAGATGGAACAAAATATATATTAGGATCATATAAAAGTATTAACCGACCAGATTTAGAAAGTGGACACCAAGTATATTTAATAAAAGGCGAAGAGTTAATAGCCACGATAGATATTGAAGATGAGATAAGAGAAGATGCAGCTGAATTAATAGCATGGATTAAAACAAAAAAAATTAAACCAATCATGCTAAGTGGTGACAGTTTAGCAAGATGCAAAGAAGTGGCTGAAATGATTGGAATAGAAGAATATTACGGAGAACAATTACCAACCGACAAGACAAAATTTATAGAAGAAAAAAGTAAAAGTTCAAAAGTAACAATGGTTGGTGATGGAATAAATGATGCCGCTGCACTATCCCTATCCAACGTAGGGATAGCAATGGGAACAGGAGCCGTTATTGCGATGGAAACATCAGATATTGTACTTATTAATGAACGACATTTCACTTCATTAAAAGAAGCATTTCGAATTGCCGAATTAACAATTAAAACAATCAAACAAAATTTATTTTGGGCCTTTTTCTACAATGTAATTGCGATACCTATAGCTGGAATAGGATTATTAAGTCCTATGATTGCTTCATTATCGATGGCATTTTCTGACGTAATTGTAATCGGAAACTCATTAAGACTAAAAATCAAACGCTGATTGTGTGTTTCAAAAGATAAAAACCTTCATTAATACCTTCAACAGCACTGTTAGAAGTCTTCAAATATTTCAACTCTTTCGCTTTGCGGGGATGCTGCTTATTGGCATATTACTAGCAAAGCTAGATCTACCATTAGCGAAAATTGGAGTTTTCGAAAGCGTCCTCTTTTTATCGGGTGCTACTACCTTCTTTTGGGTAAGCGGACTCATGAACAGCACCTTATCTATTTATCCGAAAAAAAGTGAAGCAGACCAAAAAAGCTTTCTATTTAACATCGGAATAATTCTAATTGGATTTTCGATAATAACCTCAGCGGCAATAGGTGCGTATTTATTTTATAGCAATCAAAATTTAATAACAGAAGGCTCCATAAAAACCGCAATAATAATCTATATATTAATTAACACACCTACCTTTTTCAACGAATACTATTTCCTGTTAGCAGAAAAAAAGAAGCTACTTATTGGATATGGTATATTAGGCTTTTTAATTAATGTATCAGTGGTAATAATTCCAGTAATATATACAGGAGAAATACTATATTCAATTTACGGATTAATACTTTTTTCATTTATTAAATTAATACTATTTATTAGTATAATCGCAAAAAAAACCATTCACCAATTTAACCTATCACAAATTCTATTATTTTTAAAATCGGCTACGCCATTAATCATAAGCATCTTCATTAGTGGCTCAGCCGATTACATTGACAGTTGGCTCGTAGGAACTTACTTTGGACAAGAAAAATTTGCCATTTTCAGATATGGGGCGAAAGAACTACCACTATCACTGATTTTAGCAAACTCACTCAGCACAGCGATGATACCGGTTTTAAGTTCGGGGCAAGGCATCAAAGAACACTTTGGTAAATTAAGAAAAGAAAGTTCGCTTTTAATGAATTGGTTATTCCCACTCACACTACTACTTCTACTCAGTAGTAAAATAGTATATCCTATTATTTTCAGTGAACGATTTTCAGAAAGCTCGGAGATATTCAACATCTACTTGCTATTAATTATTAGTCGAATGACGTTTCCTCAAGCAATAATGATGGCATTAGATGCAAAAAAAGAAATTTTTCAAACGGCTGTACTAGAAATAATAATTAACATATCGGCCAGTTATTTCTTCATGTTGAAATTTGGGATGGTGGGAGTTGCATACGGGACAATAGTTGCTTTTTTTGCAGAAAAGTTGATCTTGGCGCTACTTCTGAAAAGTAAAAATATTGATTTTCAAGAGTATACACCGATAAGACTTTGGCTAGGCTATTCATCCTTAATGATTGTGACCTATCTTTTTGTTGAAAACTTTCTTTAAAAATCAGGAAGTAAATTCACCAATGAAATTGTTGAAAATAATTAGTTTTGTAGGACTTTATTAAAAATCACATTAAAGAGAAGGTTGTATTTGAAAGACCTTTCCTATATTTACCCCCTAGTAAAGAATAAACAGTCTAATAATCCATAAAAACAAAAACAATTTAACATGAAAAAACTACTACTTTGCGGTATCGCACTAACGGTAGCTCTTTCTGTTTCGGCTCAAAATCGTGCAGGCAATAAAGTGCCTCTTGCAAATGCAAGCCGTTACAACAAAGTAGCAAAAGCAGAAAAGCAATCGAAAGGAATCGACAACTTTACACCTTTACGTGCTGTAGCAACTCCATCGTCTCATGCAACTGCAGGGTACAAAACAGGAACTACACTATCTGAGTACGTAATCGGAAACACGTTATACGATTTACAATCGAACCGTGGACCTGCTCGTCGTATCGTGAACAACGGTGACGGAACATTATCAGCTAACTGGACATTCTCTGCAAATCAATCGGGATACCCTGATCGTGGAACTGGCTACAACTACTATGACGGAACATCTTGGGGTCCATCTCCAACAGCTCGATTAGAAGGAGTTAAAACAGGTTTTGCGAACATGGCAGTAGTTGGTGGAAATGAATACACTTTGGCTCACGTTGGCGCGACTGGTGCTGGAATGTTGATGAAAAGAACAAAAGGTACAGGTGCATGGACGGCCTACACTCCAGTTGGAGGAACACCTCCAAGCACAGATGTATGGTTCAGAATGGCAGCTGGTGGAGCTAATAACAACACTATCCACGCAATCGTTAACTCTCAAGGTTCAGGAGCAACTCCGGTACTTGGACAAAACGGTCCTTTAACATATTCTCGTTCACAAGACGGAGGTGTTACTTGGGATATTCAACACATTGTACTTCCTGGTGGTGATTCAGCATTTTATGCAGGATTCAGTGCAGAAAACTATAGCATGGACTCTAGAGGAGATGTAGTAGTTATCGTTGCTGCTGATTTATTATGTGACGTTGTTATGTGGAAATCTACTGACAATGGAACAACATTCACTAAAACAATCATCGATGCTGCTGCAATCCCTGCTTACAACACTGCTGTAGATGCTGTGCCTCTTACTACTGACGTAGATGGAGACGGTGTTGCTGATACATTAGTAACAAGCGCTGGAGATCCAAACGTAACTTTAGACAACAACGGTATGGCTCACGTAACTTGGAGCTTAATGCGTTGTCTTGATGATGACAATGTTGCTGGAACAGCTAACAACGGAATCGGATTATTCTTAACAACAGCTGGTATCGCTTATTGGAATGAAAACATGACTGCTCCTGCTGAAGTTGCTGGTTTAGTTGACCAAAACGGTGATGGAACATTTACATTACCTGCAGGCAACGGAACTGACCTTCCATTCGGTCGTTATGGAAACGGTGGATTGACAATTCATCCACAGTTAGGATTTGACCAAAACAATAATATATTCTTGGTTTACTCTGCAGTTTCTGAAATTACAGATACTATTAACTATAATGCGGCATTACGTCACATTTTCTTATCTCACTCTACTGACATGGGTGTTACTTGGACAATTCCTGAAGATTTAGTTCCTTCAGCTGCTCAAAATGGAGACGGTGAATACCAAGAAGGTGTTTGGCCTTCAATTGCAAGAGATAATGGAGCAAATGTTTATGTTGTTTACCAACGTGACCCAGCTCCAGAATACTTCGTAAATAATACTGGAGTTTACGGACCACAAAACACATCTACAAATGATATCATTTGCGTGACTTGGGCAAACCCAGTAGGCGTAAATGAAATCACGAAATCATCTTCATTCTCAATGAGTCAAAACTTCCCTAATCCATTCAACGGAACAACACGTTTTGAACTTAATTTGAAAAACAATGCTGATGTAACAGTTGAAGTTTACAACGTATTAGGTAAATTAGTTAAATCAATGAACTTAACAGATTTAACTGCAGG
>CAIRUC010000013.1 GCA_903881665.1 uncultured Bacteroidota bacterium
CGCCAGTTGTATCTCCCGCATTAATAATATCTCTTCTGTTTCTTACCAGATGATTATGGATATCAATTTTTACAGGACAAATATCTGTGCATTTTCCGCAGAGTGGCGATGCAAAACTTAAATGCTTAAATTCCTTAATTCCATTGGTATGAATACTTGTAACCGAGCCGATAGGGCCATTATAAACAGTATCGTAGGTATGCCCTCCGATATTTTTAAAAACAGGGCAAACATTTAAACATGCTCCGCATTTAATACATCCTAGAGCTTGTCGTTGTTCTGCCTGGGCCAATAAATTTGAACGACCGTTATCAATAAGTATAACAAAAAAGTTGCCTGTATAATCATCATCGTCATTATTGCGTGGCCCAACGATTGAATTATATGCTGTTATTTTTTGGCCCGTCCCATAGGATGCAAGCATAGGAAAAAACAAGTCGAGATCGTTTACGGTAGGAATTACTTTTTCAATTCCTGCAATAACAATATGAGTTTTTGCAAAAGTAAATGCAAGTCTTGCGTTGCCCTCGTTTTCGGTAATAGAAACCATCCCGCTATCGGCAATTAAAAAGTTGGCTCCGGTAATTCCAACATCTGCATTTAAAAATTTATCTCGTAATTCATTTCTCACATCATTGCTCAATTCTGCTGCATCCGCATCGAGAGAAGAACTGATCTTTTCATTTAGTAGTTTAGCAATATCTTTGGTGTTTTTATGCATTGCTGGAGTTACAATGTGAAAAGGCGCTTCGCCTGCCATATCAACGATATACTCACCAAGATCCGTTTCGTAAACACTTAATCCTTTTTTGCGTAAAAATTTATTGAGTTCTATTTCTTCGCACACCATTGATTTACTTTTTACAATGGTTTTAGCTTGAACACGATTCATGATCTGTTCAATTTCATTTTGTGCTGTTTCAACGTCATGCGCCCATATCACTTTCCCGCCTCTGCGCATCACACTTGCTTCAAATTCTATTAAATATTTATCAAGGTTTTCGGTTACTTTCCATTTGATAAAAGCTGCACGCTCACGGGCAAGTTCTAGGTTTGAATATTGCTCCAAACCTTTTACAAAAGCCGCTTCATAATTAGCGATATTATCGGTTATCCTTTTGCGATAATCGAGATCAAAAACAATGGCTTCTGCTGCCTGAAGAAATTCCTCCTGTGTGCTCATTCAATTCAAAGTAAAAGAATATTTCTGTTATTCGGTTAAAATTAAGTTATCAATTAAACGAATATTTCCACACCATGCTGCTATTAATGCAACGGCATGAGTTGTTTCATTTATTTCTGAAAGTGGATTGAGGCTTTTTGCGTCAATAATTTCAAGGTATTCAAGCTTCATTAGATTTGACCCTGCTGTAATTTGTTGCCTTGCATTTATAAGTATTT
Source organism: uncultured Bacteroidota bacterium (assembly GCA_903881665.1). Classification (GTDB taxonomy): domain Bacteria; phylum Bacteroidota; class Bacteroidia; order AKYH767-A; family OLB10; genus CAINEC01. The sequence goes on from CAIRUC010000013.1 coordinate 1,402, forward strand.
CCTTTAATGGCTTTTTTTGCAAAGCATCTTTAATATAATATAGTGTATTGGGGATTATAGTTGCAATTTCACGTTCTTCTGCTGTTAACCTTACATTTCTTGAACTTTTTGCCAAGCCGTCATTTTCTCTAAGAGTTGGACAAACATGAAGTTGAATATTTAAATTGTTCTCTTGAATTAATTTTTCAACGACCATACATTGCTGATAGTCTTTTTGACCAAACACGGCAAGCCGTGGCAGCACGCAGGCAAA
>CAIRUC010000014.1 GCA_903881665.1 uncultured Bacteroidota bacterium
AAATAAACAAAGTTAAACCTTTAGGTACCAGCGTATCTCTTACTTATACGGGAATTAATTCTAAGCGCGTCAATACAAAAGTAATCTCATCGAGTGAGTTCGAAAATTTAGAAATACTTGTCGAAGAGGGTTCGTTTAACTTCAAAGGAGACCCAGTTAAATTTGCTCTTTTCGCAGAAGCTGAACGCATAAATTCCGCATACCAATTTGATCCTCTTTTCGCTGTAAATTGTAGTATTGTCGATCCATTACCCCACCAAGTCGAGGCCGTCTATAAATTCCTATTACCACTACCTAAAATTCGCTTTCTTTTGGCGGATGATACAGGAGCTGGAAAAACTATTATGGCTGGACTACTGATCAAAGAGCTTATGATGCGTGGGTTGGTGGAAAGAGTACTGATTGTTACTCCAGGAGGTCTCACCAAGCAGTGGCAAGAAGATGAATTAGCTGTTAAATTTAATATTAATTTCAATTTAGTAAATAGAAGCATCTTCGCAGCCGACCCAAATGTATTTCATACTTCCCCCAGAATTGTCACTTCAATTGATTTTATATCTCGAGAAGATGTATTAAATGTTGCTAGCAATTCACATTGGGACTTAATCGTTTTCGACGAATCCCACAAACTGTCTGCGTATGATTATGGTAACCGTCAATATCTATCCCAGCGCTATAAAGCTGCTGAAATCTTATCACAGCAATGTGAACATATTTTGTTGCTTACAGCTACTCCCCACAGAGGTAGAACTGATACATTCAAAAAATTATTGCAGCTTCTTGATCCAGATATTTTTGCTACAGATGAAATCGCCTCTGCCAGGATTAAGGAATTGGAACATAACGGCATAAATAAATTTTTTATCCGCAGATTAAAAGAAGACATGAAGGATTGGAAAGGTCAACCTTTATACAAAAATCGTTATACAAAAACAGTTGCGTATGAACTCACTCATGAAGAAAAGAAACTGTATGATGCAGTTACCGATTATCTTACAAAGAGAAAAGAAGAAGCATCTGAATCCAAAAACATTCATGTATCCCTCGCCCTTACTGTTATGCAGCGAAGATTGGTTAGTTCAATATTTGCAATAAAAAACACCCTTGAACGCAGATGGAAAGCTTTACAAAGCATTGTGGATGAAATCAACAGCAACCCTAACCTTTGGAGCCAACGACATAAACTGGAAGGCTATGATGTAGATAATATCGAAGATTATGAAGAACTAGGAGACGATGAAAGAGATGCCTTTGACAATATATTGTCTGATCCGCGCAAGTTCAAGTTGTTTACAACAGCAAAAAGCATACAAGAAATTCAAAATGAGGCTGGAGAAGTAAAAAGACTTTTTGAAATGGCTCTAACACTTTACAACCGCGAGCAGGAGGAAAAAAAGTTTCAGGAATTGCAAGAGTTGCTGAAATCTAATGGTGTTCTGGATCGTGGCGAAAAACTTGTCATCTTTACCGAACACAAAGACACTCTAATGTATTTAGAAGAACGGCTGACTCGAAGTGGCGGGTACAAAGTAGCCACAATACACGGTGGAAAATCTGTCGATGATCGAAGAGAAGCTCAGTGGGCATTTGCAAAACCTGACACGCAGATATTAATTGGGACTGACGCGGCTGGTGAAGGTATCAATTTGCAGTTTTGTCGTCTGCTTATCAACTGGGATATTCCGTGGAACCCAAATCGTCTTGAACAAAGAATGGGAAGAATTCATCGATACGGGCAAAAACAAGATGTTCTTGTTTTTAATATGGTTGCGGGTAATACTAAAGAAGGAAAAGTACTGGAAAGATTACTAACCAAACTTGATATTATTCGTGAGGGCATGGGCGATGATCGCGTATATGATGTTATTCAAGATGTGCTGGAAGGTGTTAAGCTCGATGAAATTATCAATTCCGTTTTTAATGGTAAAGAAACTGAGTTAGATAAATTTTTGGCTCAGGATGATGAACAATTGCGTGTTAAATTCGCTGAAAAGATTAAAGAACAAAAAGATAAATTAGCTCATAGCACAGTTGATTATAAGGATGCAAGAACACTTAAAGAAGACTCTGATGAAAAAAGATTGCAACCAATTTACATTCGATTGTTTTTTGAAAAAGCATTTAAGCATTTAGGTGGTGAATTCACCGAACTACGACCAAGTATTTATCGTATAGATAAATTACCCGAATCTATTGTTCTTGCTCTTCGTAATAATTACAATATTTTTGCGGCAGACGCTATTCGACAAATTCTCTTTTGTTTTGATAAGCAGGTCTTCTTAGATTATCAGAGTATCGGTGACTTAGGTAAGATCCATTACATTAATCCTGGTAATCCGATATTTGACAGCTTAGTTAATGTTGTGCGAAATTTATATCGCGAAGATATGCTAAAGGGGACAATACTAATTTCCCCTGATGACAAAGAAGAATATTTTGCATTTTTTGTGAAATCGCAAATAGCCGATAATAGGGAAAGTAAAAGTAATGACAGCATTGCCGATGAAAGATTATTAATGGTTTATCAAACACCTGATAAAGAATTTCACCTTACCTCCCCTGCTAAATTCATTGATCTGCATGCCCCTATTGAATTTACGAAACCCATTGAACCGCCCGATGTTGTAAATAACGACGAAGTAGTTCAATGGACATTTACGAGCATTACGGAAAAACAATTTGAAGACACACAGGCACATGTAGT
>CAIRUC010000015.1 GCA_903881665.1 uncultured Bacteroidota bacterium
AATTTTTGGCCTGTTTTCTTTAATGGCAGTTTTGCTAATTCCATTGGTTTCTAGTATTTGCCAGAAAGATTATTTTACAGCATCAATAATTTTAATCTTTGCATTAAATTTTCTAACTGAAAGTTTTTTGGAAACGGAAAAAGGAGTTATTTTATTTAGTTTTTGTTATTTGTTCTTTGCATGCCCCCTAAAAGATAACCAAGCCACGTAAAATATGAATGCCCTTATCCCCTTCTCTCCGCCCCGCATCGATGATGAAATCATCCAGGAAGTAACTGCAGCTTTGAAATCGGGCTGGATCACCACGGGTCCGCGCACCAAACAATTTGAAAAAGAACTGAGCGCCTATAACGGTAACGAGTATACGCTCTGCTTGAATTCAGCAACGGCCGGACTCGAAATTATGCTGCGTTGGTTTGGTGTGAAGGAAGGTGATGAAGTGATTTTGCCTGCTTACACTTATGCCGCTACGGCCAATGTGGTGGTGCATTGTGGTGCTCGACCGGTGTTGGTTGATGTGAATACATCTGATTTTAATATCAATGTAGAAAATGTAAAAGCAGCCATCACCTCCAAAACGAAAGTGATTATGCCTGTCGATTTTGCAGGATATCCTTGCGATTACGATTCAATAAATGCTTTAGTGAATGAAACAGCTATAAAATCGTTATTTAATGCAGAAACGAAAGAGCAAAAGAAATTAGGTCGAGTTATGATATTGTCGGATGCAGCTCATTCGTTAGGAGGATTTTATAAAGGGAAAAGAACCGGTACATTAGCCGATGCAACAGTATTCTCTTTTCATGCCGTAAAGAATCTAACTACTGCTGAAGGAGGTGCAATTGCTTTGAATTTTGAGGCGCCATTTAGTAATGATGATATTTACAAATACCTCTGCATTTACACTTTACACGGACAAAATAAAGATGCCTTAGCGAAAATGCAAAAAGGTAATTGGCGTTATGATATTATTGAAGCAGGATTTAAATGCAACATGACTGATATTATGGCTGCTATTGGTTTAGTTGAATTAACACGTTATGATAACAAAACATTAATTGTTCGTAAAGCTATTTGTAATAAATACGCCACTAAATTGAGTAATTATTCATGGGCAGAGTTACCACCTCTTACCACTGCAAATGCAATAACATCGTTTCATTTATTCCCTTTAAGAATTAAAGGAATAACTGAAGAACAAAGGGATCAAATTATTCAGAAAATATTTGATTTAAACGTAAGTGTGAATGTGCACTTCATTCCATTACCGATGCTCTCCTTCTACAAAAATAAAGGATACACTATGGCAGACTATCCTGTAACTTTTAATAATTATAGTCGCGAAATATCTTTACCGGTATTTTATAATCTTACGGATGAGATGAGTGATTGCGTATTAAATGCAGTTATTAGTTCTGTAGAAGAAATTATTAATTCTAAGTAAAATGAGGAAGCGACTCTTTGATTTAGTAATTGCGTTGCCTTTATTGATTCTTGTGAGTCCGCTTTTATTGTTAATCGGTTTTTTAATAAAATTAAATAGTAATGGTTCTGTATTTTATTTGCAACAACGCGTTGGATGGAGAGATGTCGATTTCTTTATTTACAAATTCAGAACCATGCGTATGGGTTCCGATAAATCGGGATTATTAACAGTTGGTAGACGTGATCCTCGCGTTACATCGGTGGGATATTTTTTAAGAAAATATAAACTAGATGAATTACCCCAGTTAATTAATGTAGTTAACGGGACAATGAGTTTAGTAGGACCTCGTCCTGAAGTAAGAAAATACGTTCACCTTTATTCATTGGAACAAAGAAATGTATTAAACGCAAAACCAGGAATCACCGATTATGCTTCGATAGAATATGCTGATGAAAATAATATTTTAGCAGCTAGTGCCGATCCTGAACAAACATATATTAATGAAATAATGCCCGCGAAATTAAAGCTCAATATGAAATACATATCAGAGCAAGGCATACTAACTGACATAAAAATTATTTTATATACAGTACGTCGTATTATACGTGGGCATTAAATAAGGTAATCATCTGCGCCAGCTCATCTACTTTATCGGTATCTCCTAATTTTTGATAGGAAAAAGATAGATTTCTGATCATTCGTAAAATCATATCACGGTTCGAACAAGGTAAATAATAACTCGACAGAGGATCTACGTTTAAACGCTTAACAAATTGATCGATATCTGCTTTTCCAAAAACAGTACCTTTACTAAACGTATTAATATAGAAGAGTACTCTCGACATATCCACTTGGTCGTCATCGTCGTTTCCTAGGTAAGATAAAACAAAATGTTCGGGTAAGTTAACGCCATAAACAGGAATCCCTAACGATTGAGCAATCGACATATATATAATGCTAAGCGCCAAAGGATTTCCCTTTTTACTTTCTAAAACGATGTTTACAAAGGAGTTTTGCGGAGCATGATAATTGGCTGTATTGCCACTAAAATTATGATTGGTAAAGAAAATATGATTAAAGATATTCACGATTTCAAGAGCCGTAAGATTTTCATTTAGCTCGAGCCATATTTCTTTTTTAATCGTGTCCACGTATTGTTCTAATTTTTCTACGTTGAGGTCGGGATATTGGTATTTGGCAACTAAAATTGCACCTCCTAATAAATCGTGGTCTCCGGTGTGAATCCAAAGTTTTATATCCTCTAACAAAGTATCGAATTGGATTTTATGAACGATTTGTTCAATGCGATGCTGTAATAACGCATCAAAGGCATGCGACCACGCATCTTCTAGCAAAGGAATAACGTCCCTTCCTAAGCTTATCAATCGTTCTTCAATATGAATATAAACATCCTTATCTGAATCATCTAAGAGACTTATAAGTGCCTTCACTTCATTATTGTTTAATTGCTCGTTCATGACTACAATTTTAAACACTTACTAGATTTCATTTAGTAGGTAAAGGATTGAATTTTCAACCATACAATGTTAGTGGCCGGTATGGAGGGCTTCATACTTACATTTTAATGCTTGAAATTGAGTCCTTTTAAAAAATATAAATAACTATATTACAGTTAGATACGATTATTTATAAGTGTTTGCTTTTATAAAATTCAACGAAAAAAAGCGCAAATAATTGTAATGTTTAATGAAAAAAAGATAGAACTGTGAAGGATTTAGGGCGTTACAATACCTGTAGTTATCACAGATATGAATAAGAATAATCAAGAAATGCAACTTCCAGCAAATGTGCAAGAGAAGTTTGAAGAAGAAATCAGGGTCGAAATTATCCGTCAACAAACGGAAGAAGATTTAAGAAGCAATCCTTTATATCAGGAATTCTTTGATCAGTTTAACCCTCACTCCGTAGAATCATTTATAAAAAATTACGCTCGACGTAAGGCCTTATATATCACACGCGGTCAAGAATATTTAAATCAGCAAGAACAAAGCGATTTAAAATTCAAGATGATGGCAGAAGAAGCACTGTGGGCAATTCAACAAAAGAAATTATTTAATCTTCAATGCCAATGGCGTGCTGGGCAAATTCGTTTAAAAGGAGTAGAACATTGTACTCAGTTTCTATCGTTGGCTGCCAATATCCAGCATTGCCCTTATATTAGTCCTGTTAGCCGCGCTGAATTAGACTTATATGTACAGTTCCTTAAATCGGGAAATGCACGTCAAGTATTTGGTTTCGACAATTGGCAAGATTACGAAGCATTCAAAACTGAAACTGATTCGGGGTACATTCCGGGAATCGATTCAACGAACGATGAACATATGCCAGCTTGGTTCCGTTTTTACGATGAACATATGGGAACTGCTCATTTGATGGATTTACCAGATGTAAAAGGAGAAAAAGAAAATAAATATCGTTCTTTAGCTCGTCAACAGCAGCTCGAAAATATTCGTCGCCAAGAAGCTAAAAAAACAAACGACATACGACCATTTATTAGCATTTTCGATATCACAATAGTAGAATCGTTTGTAAAAAAATTCGAGGATAAGAAAACGCTTAAATATTGCAGAGCTGTTGAAAGTTTCCAACTACAAATGGACGAGCAATTAGAATTAGAAGATGCGATTGAAACGCTTCGTTCAGCGGGAACAAAAGTATCGATCAAGGCGAATACAGATTGGAAAGAAGCTGTAATTGATGCGGCACGTCAGTGGGAATTATCTCAAATTGCTGAAGCACTACCATCAGTACATCAAGAATATGTATTCAGAATGGAAAACGGCATTAACTTCCCACAAAGTTTAGTCGATAAAAAACGTGAAGAATATGCATTTACACTGTGTGAAATGGCGAAACAGCAAATTCTAGATGGAAGAAAAATAGTAGGAGAACCAGAAGATTTAAAATTCTGATCTATAAAGAGTCCAATCAACGCGTCCGTAAATTGATGCGCTAGGGGGGAGCCGGCGACGGTTTCCCCTTTCTTTTTTCAAAAAAAGGGATGCTCTTGCGATACATCCCTTTCAAAGATTTTATAGACTAACGTGAATTATTTCCCTGCCTGTTTAAATTTGTTAATCGCATTACGAGTGAAGTCTGATAATACGAGAGTTCCGCTCATTCCGGCTCTTTCAATTAAAAGTTGATCCCAATTTTCTGTTCCTTCCCACATTATTTTTTTAAGCATGCTCATGGCTTCAGGATTACTTTCAGCGAGTTTTGCAGCAAGTGCGGCAATAGCAAGATCCATCTCTTCGATCGTATCGAATAGTTCGGCATAGAGCCCTTTTTGCTTTGCCCAAGTAGCCGATTGGAATTCGGTGGCATTGATTGTTAATTGGCAAAATGCCGACTTCCCTACTTTGCGCTCAACCGCTGGGCCCACTACAAAAGGGCCAATACCTACAGCCAATTCACTTAATTTAACAGAAGCATTATTTGTTGCGAAAGTATAATCGGCAGCCGATGCTAATCCTACACCACCTCCTACTGCTTTACCTTGAACCCTTGCAATTACAAATTTTGGTGCTTTTCGTATGGCATTAATAACACTTGCAAATCCTGAAAAAAAGAGTGTTCCTGTTTCAATATCATGAATCGATATTAATTCATCGAACGATGCTCCGGCACAAAATGTTTTATCGCCTTCACTTTGAAGGAGGATTACTTTTGCTAAAGGATTATTACCAACGTTCGTTATTTCTTTGGCTAAAGCTCTTAAAATATATCCGGGTAACGAATTACTTTGCGGATGAAAAAATGTTACATACCCTATTCCGTTTTGAATATTCGAAGTAACGTGCGCTTGATCTTTTGTAATGTCCATTAGAGTTGATTTATTTTTTTTACCATTGTCAAAATAGTAGCGATAGCCACAGTTTCACCTGTTTCGTCATACACGTCTACCAACCATTTTACGATTCCTTTCGCAATATCGTCGTCTGTTTTTTTCTCAGTATCTACTTTTTCTTTCACCGTTAATTTAACGCCAATGGTCATTCCAGGATAAACAGGTTTTGTAAAACGACATTCTTCTAATCCGTAGTTCAATAATACGGGACCTTTCTTAGGATCCACGAACAATCCAGCAGCTTTCGAAAGTACAAAATACCCATGTGCTACACGCTCAGTGAAGATGGTTCCTTCGAGTGAAGTTACATCCATATGCGCATAAAAATTGTCGCCGCTTACATTAGCAAAATTAGTAATATCGGTTTCACTAACGGTATGCTTATGTGTTATTAGCGTTTCGCCAATTTCAAGTTCTTCGAAATGTTTTTTGAACGGATGAATTGGTGTTTCCGTTTGTTTGCCTCCGCGCTGATAAACACCTGTAATTTTGCTTAGCGTAGTTGGAGATCCTTGAATAGCGGTACGTTGTAAATAATGGAATACACCTCTTTTTCCTCCCATTTCTTCACCACCACCTGCACGACCTGGCCCTCCATGCGTTAGCATTGGCATAGGCGAACCATGTCCTGTAGATTCTTTCGCACAGTCACTATTTAGCACAAGTATTCTCCCATGCATTGAAGCAACACCCACAACAAAATTGGTGGCAATTTTATCATCAGCAGTAATAATGCTACATACCAATGATCCTTTCCCCATTTTAGCAAGTGCTATTGCGTCATCGGTATTCTTATAAGGCATTATTGTAGCAACGGGGCCGAAAGGTTCGATATGATGGCAGTCGGTATATTTGAACGGATTTTTATTCAGAAATAATACAGGAGATATAAAAGCTCCGCGTTCAGTATCTACTCCCATTGGGGTAATAGCATTCGTTGAACCAAAAATAATTTCCTGCGTTTTTGATAACTCCGCAATTTTAGCCAACACTTCCGTTACTTGGCCTATTGATGCTAATGGGCCCATTCTTACTCCTTCTACATTTGGATCACCGATAGTAGTTGATGCCAATCGTTTACCGAGAGCAATTTGAACATCTTCTATTAAATTTTCGGGCACCATTATACGACGAACAGCGGTACATTTTTGTCCGGCTTTTACAGTAATTTCTCGCTGAACTTCTTTGATGAAAATATCGAATTCAACCGAACCCGGTAAAACATCATTACCCAGAACACAACAGTTCAACGAATCGGCTTCCATATTAAAATGAACAGATTCATCGAGAATGCGTGGATGTGATTTCAGCATTTTTCCGGTAGTTGCCGATCCTGTAAAAGTTACTACATCTTGACTAACTACATGATCTAAAATTCCATTTGCCGAACCACATATTAACTGTAATGCGCCCTCTGGTAAAATTCGGGCAGCGATTATTTCGCGTACTACTGCCTCGGTTAAAAATGAAGTTACCGTAGCTGGTTTAACCACGGCAGGAACACCAGCTAAAAAGTTAACTGCTATTTTTTCCAGCATTCCCCAAACAGGAAAATTAAATGCGTTGATGTGAATGGCCACACCTTCTTTCGGAACACATATATGATGACCAATGAAAGATCCTCCTTTAGAAAGCGGAGCAACATCACCTTCAATAGTATAAGGCATATCAGGAAATTGACGACGTAAGCTTGCATACGAAAATAAATTTCCAATACCACCTTCTATATCAATCCAGCTATCAATACGAGTTGCTCCTGTAGCCCAACTAATTTTATAAAAATCTTCTTTTTTACTCATTAAAAACATAGCCAATGCTTTTAACATTCTGCCACGTTCGTGGAAGGTCATTTTTCGAAGTGCTGGTCCACCTTTGGTGCGTGCATAATCTAGCATCAACGCAAAGTCGAGGCCCTTACTAGTAGCGTTAGCTATAATGCTACCATTTACTGCATTAATCAATGCTTGCCCCTCTCCTTCACCTGCAGTCCACTGACCTAGGGCGTAATTCATTAATTTATTCATGATAAAGAATAATCTTTTGTGAAGTTGCAAAAATACAATCTATAAGCATTCTAATGCATAGGTTACATAGAATGTTGCCAATATGCCTAAGTGCAACGATTTATTAAAATAAACACATTCGATACAATACTATTAATCAATGAATTGCATTATTTTTTCTAAACAACGATGACGTGACCTTCTATTTGCTTGACTATTTTAAAAATTAGTTTCACCTTAACGCGTTAATTACATAGAAAAACAATTATGACTGAGTCAAAGCATTATTTTGAAGGTCCTTCCTGTAAAAGATGTAATGAAATTCTGGAGCGTACAAAATCAACTGCGCTCGATAAAACAATCAACCTGCTAACGTTGGGTACTTTTCAGTTTAAAAGATTTCATTGCTGGGGATGTCTTCAATCAAAACTACTGCCTAAGTCAACCTACGTAAAAAGGTCGATAAAGAAAAAATAATAAATGAGTTATTGGGGGATAGCTTTTACTTTTTATTAGAAAGAAACTTTTTATTTAATCTCTATTTCATTTTATACAAAATCGGATTTTCATCAATAGAGATCTGTTGAAATAGCTTTGCTAAAATGGCATCTGTTTTAATTCCGCAGGAATCATTTTTATCTGTTAAAGGCTTATACCATGCAGTAAAATAGTCGACCTGAAATCCTGTAGCCTTTTTAAATTGGGCAGGATAAATACATGGTTGATGTGAACTACAATAATTGCCCAACGATTCTTCGGGATTCATACCTTTCTTCCATACTAATGGAAAATGTCCTTGAGTGGGTTCATAATTATCAAGAATAAAAGCACCACTAACGACTCCTAGATAAGCAGCCATATTTGCGTGCATCCAGTTTGCACTATAATTTAAGGGAGCCACACTATTTTTACTATTAAATGATTTTCCAGCAAGGCAATATTGATTAGCCTCTAGGCTCAACAACTTCTGCACGGGGTAATGCGTGTAAATCATAAAAAGACTCAAAAAAAGAGAAATCATTCCAAATGAAGTTGAAACCCATGCAGGCATTCGCAATGTTGACAACCACAAACACCAACAAATAAAGAACAATTGAATGATTCGCACCGATACAATACCGCCCGAGGCAAGGCTATCAGGAATGGTGAAAATCATAAGGAGAGAAGAAAGTAAAATGAACAACAAGGTGGTTTGATAGCGATTGATACTTCTTTTAATTATAGCAATAACTGAAACAACAACGATTAAAAATGTATACAACACTGTAAACGACTTTTCTTGATTGTAATCGTAAATAATAAACATTCTAGCATCTTTTATTTGTTGCAATAAATCGCTCCACGGCAAATAAGTAACCTCCCCTCTATAACCAGCAGCGCCACTTTTCATAACAAATAGTATAGATAGAATTATTCCAGGTAAACTAATGAGCAATAATTGCAGCAATTCGATTTGTAATTCTTTCATTCTTGTTTTAGAAAATTGATTTAATGAAAGTAAACCCATACAAAAACCAGCATACAGAAACATTACTACATGCGAAAAATAGAGGATGGTCATTAATAATAACCCTACTAACATATTTTTAAAATGCAGGCCATTATTCTTATGATTTAACCACCAAACCATTAAAAAAGGAAGCAAGGCAAAGCCGATTGAAAAATTGATAAAACCTAAACAAAAAACAAAATTACATAGAAATGGAAAAATACTAAACGATAACCAACCATTGTTCGAATCTAAGGTTAACAGTAGTTTTCGGTATCCGAAGGCCGTTAGTATAAGAATTGAAGTTAACATTATTTTTTCGACCAATAATGGAGGAATAAATCCAATTAAAAAAGCCATGATGGCATGTCCTGTCCAATTAGGCTCTAGCACTGGATTAAACATCAAAAAAGATGAAGCAATAGAAGAAGTACCTGTTATTAATTGGCGAATTAGAACTGAATTCAATAAATGAGCGGGGCCATCAAGAGTAACGAAAGGCGTTAAGCTTAGCACAGGAATTAAGTGAATGGCCAGAAAAAATCGGAATAAAATGGACTCATTTAAGAGAGCAAATTGCTTTTTAATCATGCCGAAAATTACCTCATTTTATGATATGCTTGCTATTGATTTCTCTGAATAATTGATTTAGAGTAATTTACAAGTTAATAACAGACCACATTTTCTTATTTTACATAGGTGATTTTGGTTAAATTTGTAGAATATGAACCAATTTGTTGTATCAGCGAGGAAGTACCGTCCGGCGACCTTCGACACGGTTGTTGGACAGGGTCATATTACGAATACTTTAAAGAATGCTATTCGTAATAATCATTTAGCGCAAGCGTTTCTATTTTGTGGACCACGAGGTGTGGGAAAAACCACTTGCGCACGAATTTTGGCCAAGACCATCAACTGTCAATTTTTAACCGAAACGAATGAAGCATGTAATACATGTGAAAGTTGTGTATCGTTTAATGGAGGACAATCATTAAATATATTTGAATTAGATGCTGCTTCGAACAACTCGGTAGAAGACATTCGTAATTTGGTTGATCAGGTAAGGTTTGCACCTGCCAGCGGAAAGTACAAGATATATATCATTGATGAGGTTCACATGTTATCGAATGCGGCATTTAATGCATTCTTGAAGACGTTAGAAGAACCACCATCTTATGCTATTTTTATTCTTGCTACAACAGAAAAGCACAAGATCATTCCAACAATTCTATCGCGATGTCAGATATTCGACTTCAACCGAATTCAGGTAGACGATATCTCGAATCACCTTTTATATGTGGCGGGAATGGAAGGAATCACAGCCGATCCTGATGCCCTACATATTATTGCGCAGAAAGCAGATGGAGCATTACGAGATTCATTATCTATATTTGATCAGATCGTAAGTTTTGCTGGAAATAATTTAACGTATAAAGATGTAATCAATAATCTTAGTATTCTTGATTACGAGTATTACTTTCGAATTACAGATGATTTAAGAGTTGGTAATATTCCAAAAGTATTATTAGCGTTTAACGAATTATTGTCAGACGGTTTTGACGGACATAGTTTTATAAATGGATTAGCGAGTCATTTTAGGGATTTATTGGTTTGTCAAGATCAAGCAACGGTATCGCTACTTGAAGTTAGTAAGAATACTAAAGAAAAATATTTTGCGCAAGCGCAACTAACTTCACCGCAGTTATTGTTAAAATTACTCGACATCTGCAACAGGTGTGATTTAGATTATAGAGCTGCAAAAAATCAACGATTGCATGTTGAATTAGCTTTGATAAGAATGTGTACTGCTAGCAATCCGATGCCGGCTGAAGAAAAAAAAATGCTGAACTAATTCAGGCACCTACAAAAGCGATCATTCAACCAGTAGTAGTATCTACTCCTACTCCAGATGCTATTATTGCTTCAACAGTAAATCCGGCACCGGTGATACATCCCACTGCGCCCACCGCAAGTCATTCAGTTGAACCGGCGCCGAAGCCGATGATGCCGAATTTAAAAGCGATCGATACAACTGCAGCACCAGTTTCAGCCGCTACTTCTAACGCGAGCGGCATACCCAAGACAGAAGGATTTATGAAAAAAATATCCTTGTCTTCGGTACAACAACCAAAGGTTGTAGCACAAGAAGAAGCGCCAAAGAGCATTGATGATTTACCCACAGATGCTGTTACTGATGAGTCGATACGAAGTGTGTGGATGGAATATGCCGAAAAGCAGAATAAGCTAGGCAACCGTCAAATGTTCACCACCTTAACGATGAATATGCCTACCATGAAAAGTGAATTCGAAATCGAATTAATTATTCATAATCAGGCACAGGAAAATTTAATGCAAGAAGAAAAAGTGAATATAATGAATCACCTCAGAACGACATTAAACAATTTCAAACTGCAATTAAATACGGTCATCGAAATTAGTACCAACGATTCTGACATAGCTTACACCAATAAAGAACGCTATTTAAAAATGGTTCAAAAGAATCCTGAATTAGATGACTTTAGAAAATCATTAGGATTAGAGTTAGAATTATAAATTCATTAATTTAAAGTAGTATTACAATACCATTTAATAACATAATAAAAAAAAATACAATGCAAGGAGGAAAAATCACCATCCGAAACGGAAAATTAATGGTTCCTGATCAACCTATCATCCCATTTATTGAAGGTGACGGAACTGGACCGGATATTTGGGCATCATCAGTTCGTGTAATGGATGCAGCAGTAGAAAAAGCATATGGTGGGAAGAAAAAAATTATTTGGAAAGAAGTTTTAGCAGGAGAAAAAGCATTTAATCAAACAGGTAACTGGCTACCTGATGAAACATTGGCTGCTTTTAACGAATACTTAGTAGGAATTAAAGGACCATTAACAACACCTGTAGGCGGAGGAATACGTTCTTTAAATGTGGCTTTACGTCAGATCCTTGATTTATACGTTTGTCTTCGTCCAGTACGTTGGTTTGAAGGAACACCATCTCCAGTAAAAAATCCAGGGGCAGTAGACATGACCATCTTCCGTGAAAACACTGAAGATATTTATGCAGGAATTGAATTTGCTGCTGGCTCACCTGAGAATGCAAAGATGATGGAATTTATTGCAAAAGAATTCCCTAAAGATTTTAATAAAATTCGTTTCGGAACGGCAGATAAAGCCAAAACATATTTAGAAACTGCTGGAGAAAATGCAAGCGTTGAGGCTACAGCGGTAAACGTAGGTATTGGAATAAAAGCGGTTAGTAAAGTGGGAACCGAGCGTTTAGTTGGCGCAGCAATTGATTTTGCAATTCTGCACGGAAGAAAATCGGTAACGATAGTTCACAAAGGCAATATCATGAAATTTACAGAAGGCGGATTCCGTGATTGGGGTTATGCCTTAGCAGAAAGTAAATATGGTGATAAATGCTATACATGGATGCAATGGGAACGCACTAAAAAAGCGAGCGGAGAAGAAGCAGCCAATGCTGAACAAAAAGCAGCATTAGCATCGGGCAAAATATTAGTAAAAGATGCCATCGCAGATATTGCGTTACAGCAAGTATTAACGCGACCTGAAGATTTTGATGTAATTGCTACATTAAACTTAAACGGTGATTATTTATCGGATGCATTAGCTGCTCAAGTTGGAGGAATTGGAATCGCTCCGGGAGCAAATATCAATTACGTAACGGGGCATGCAATTTTTGAAGCCACACATGGAACAGCACCTAAATATGCAGGACTTGATAAAGTAAATCCGGGTTCAGTAATACTTTCGGGAGCTATGATGATGGAACACTTAGGATGGAAAGAAGCTGCTGACTTAATGTACTCAGGAATTGAAAAGAGCATTGCGGCGAAACGTGTTACGTATGATTTCCACCGATTAATGGAAGGAGCTACCTTATTAAAATGCTCTGAGTTTGGTGATGAAATTATTAATAATATGGAATTAGTTTCGGCTTAATTTCACATTTTTAAATAAGCTATTGTTTAACATTTAAAATCTAATACGCATATGGCCATTCTGGCAAGTATTATTAAGAAAGGTATTGAAATCCGTCATAAGATTCGATTGACAGATCGCTCTCCCATCTACTACCAGAAGAAGGAATTAAAGAAGCTTTTAAGAAAAGCTCAGTTTACCATGTTCGGACAAACTTATCATTTTACGAGCATGGTAAACTCGCGTAATTTTGTAAATAAATTTAGAGCTACAGTACCTGTTCACGACTACAACTCTATTTATGCCAGATGGTGGAATAAAGCGTTACATCATCAAGAAAATGTATGTTGGCCAGGTCAAGTAAAATACTTTGCATTAAGTAGCGGAACATCTGAAAGTTCGAGTAAGCATATTCCGGTAACCAACGATATGGTGAAAGCCATTCAAAAAACGAGTATCCGACAAATTATTTCATTAGGTGGGTATACAGGATTGCCGCATGATTTGTTTTCGAAAGGAATTCTGATGCTTGGAGGAAGTACGCACTTAAGCCAGCGAGGTTCCTATTTCGAAGGTGATCTTAGTGGGATCACTGCAAGTAAAATTCCTTTTTGGTTTCAACATTTTTATAAACCAGGAAAGAAAATAGCGCGTGAAACCGATTGGAGTGCGAAACTGGAAGAAATAGTTGAAAATGCAGGTAACTGGGATATCGGAATATTGGTAGGTGTTCCTGCTTGGTGTCAGTTGATGATTGAAAAAATTATTGAAAAACATAAGCTTAAAACCATTCATGATATTTGGCCAAACCTCACCATCTATGTACATGGTGGCGTTTCGTTTGAGCCTTATCGAAAAAGTTTTGAGCACCTCGTTGCAAAACCATTAACGTGTATTGAAACGTACCTTGCTTCTGAAGGATTTATTGCCTATCAAGATGAACAAGATAATCGTTCGATGCGTATGGTGGTAAATAATGGATTATTTTATGAATTTGTACCCTTCAACAATGAGAATTTTAATCAAGATGGAGAGTTAGTTCGAAAGCCGAAAACATTTTTAGTTAATGAAGTCAAAGAAGGTGAAGAATATGCCGTATTAATTTCAACTTGTGCTGGCGCATGGCGTTATTTAATTGGCGATGTAGTAAAGTTTACCAATGTAGAGAAAGCTGAAATTATTATTTCGGGTAGAACGAAGCATTATTTGAGTCTTTGTGGAGAACATCTTTCTGTCGACAATATGAATAAAGCAATTGAAATGGTATCTGAGGAGTTAAATATTCGCATTAGTGAGTTTACCGTTTCGGGAATTAAACATGGAAGTCTTTTTGCTCATAAATGGTATATCGGTACCGACGACAAAGTAGATCCCGAGAAATTACGAATGAGTATTGATGAAAAATTAAAAATGCTTAACGACGACTATCGTGTTGAACGCACCTCTGCATTGCGAGATGTGTTTTTAGAAGTGATGCCTCATCAAGTATTTTTAAATTATATGGAAAGTAAAGGCAAAATAGGTTCGCAAAATAAATTCCCTCGTGTAATGAAAAATCATCAGTTTGAAGAATGGGAAAAGTTTCTGCAACAGGTAACATCGAAAGCTTAGTTTACCCTACCCTACTATGTTTATTTCCGGATTTACTTTTGTGCGCAATGCAATAAAGTACGATTATCCCGTAGAAGCTTCTGTTCGCTCTATGCTTCCTTTAGTTGATGAGTTAATTGTTTGTTTAGGCAACTCCGACGACAGCACGGAAGCATTAATTAATAGTATAGCAGATCCGAAAATTAAAATCATTCATTCCATTTGGGATGATTCGTTGCGCGAAGGTGGTCGCGTATTAGCAGTAGAAACCAACAAAGCTTTAGATGCCGTAAATCCATGCGCTGATTGGTGTATTTATTTGCAAGCCGATGAAGTACTCCATCAAAATGATTATAGTTCCATCAGTAATGCAATGACACAGTTTAAGGACATTAAAAATGTAGAAGGATTGTTATTTCGCTACTTGCATTTTTATGGAAATTATAATTATATCGGGGATTCAAGAAAATGGTATCGTTATGAAATACGCATTATCCGTAACGACAAAAACATAAGGTCATATAAAGATGCACAAGGCTTTCGTTATAACGATCGCAAGTTAAACGTTGTAAATATTCCCGCAAAGATCTTTCATTATGGATGGGTAAAAAATCCGCTACATCAATCCGAAAAACAAAAGAACTTTCATAAACTGTGGCATACGGATGAAGCTGTCAAGAAAAAAGTAAAAGAAGATGTATTCGATTATTCGGTGATTGATTCATTGGCATTATTTGAAGACACGCATCCGACTGCGATGCAAAAACGAATTGATAAAGTGAATTGGGAATTTAATTACGATGTTACCCAAAAGAAATTAAAACGTAAAGATCGTGTTTTATTGTGGGTTGAAAAACTTACTGGTTACCGCTTTTTCGAATATAAAAATTACCGAAAAATTTAAACTTTTGCTGCTTATGAAATCTGTAATTAATACATTAAGTAAAACAAATATTATTTTATTTTTTAGTTTGTTAGTATTGATTTCTTGCGGAAATCGGAACGTAAAAAACAACGATGTAACGAAGACAATAACTAAAGTTGCCTTACCTAAAAAATTTACGGCAGGTGATTTATCCGAACATATTTCTTGCGTTGATGATGCGGCTATTTCATTTGCGTTGTATATGCCTTCAACGTATAAGGAGGGAGAAAAATTACCTCTACTGATTTTATTTGATCCGCATGGCGATCCTTTATTTCCAATTAATAAATATAAATTATTAGCCGATAAACATCATTTTATGTTGATGGGATCAAATGATTCTAAAAATGGAAACGCTACCGAATTAACTGCACATATTATTCAACTTATGGCTCAATCGGCCTATTCGCTTTTACCTGTTGATAGTAATCGTGTTTATTCAGGAGGATTTTCAGGAGGCGCCCGAATTGCTGCTTTATTGGCATTTAGCCCTAGTGGAATTCAAGGATTGGTAACATGTGGTGCCGGATTCCCTATTTATCAATGGAATCAACCTATTCCGTCGGTGATTTGTGCCATTGCCAATGATGGTGATATGAATTTACCAGAAATCAATAATTTAAAATCGAATGATCCTGTAAAAGCAGGACGTTTACTTACTTTCCGAAATAAAGGTAAACACGAATGGCCATCCTCAGAAGTGTTTGAAGAAGTATTTTTAGCATTCAATGCTTTTGCGTGCCGCGATCAAATTCTGACACTTACTAACGACCAAAAAAAGTTGTTGAATGATGATTATTACGCCATTGATAAAAATAAATTGTATGCTGCCAATCCGATTTATAAAGCTTTTTTTTACGAACGATGGATTAAAGCAATGGATCGAATTGCTAATGTAGATGAAATTAAAAAAAAGTACATAGCGTTGAAATCATCGCCTGCTCTTCAAACAGCAATCAATTATGAGCAGCAACTTATAAAACAAGAAACCGATATTAAAGATGGCTATTATAAATCCATGGGATCACGTGATACTATTTGGTGGAAGAATGAAATGGATAAATTGGGACAATCCATTGCCGTTAGTTATGATGAATTGAAGAAATCTCAATTAGAACGTATTCGGGGCGGATTAAGTTTGATGTGTTATATGAATCTCGATAAAACTTTAAAAGCTGGTGCGCGCGATTCCTATATTTATCTTTCAGCATTATACCGTTTTATTGATCCTGAAAATTCGGAGGCTTGGATTCTTTCTTCACAAATTGCAGCGAAGGAAAATAAAAATGTGGAGTGTTCAAATTATTTTAGTCAAGCAATAAAAATGGGATATAAAGACGGTACAAGAATTTATAATACGGCTGATTTCGGATTAATGATGAGCGATTTACGCTTTCAACAATTACTTAATTCAATTCCTCGTTAAACATGATTTCTTCAATCCGTTTGGCTTATAACGCTGCTTTTACTGAAGAAAAATACCAGCAATTTTTGGCTGATATGAAGCAAGAATTTAATACTGAAATTGATTTTCGTATTTCAGAATCTCCTGTTTTTGTAGATGCCCAATTGAAAAGCAAATTGATTCATGCAGGCGAAGAGATTATTGATGTTTTGGTTCGTCCAGATTTTAAATCGTTAAGTGAAAAGGCCATTCCGAAAAATTTATTTGTTCCTAATGAAGATGAACATACATCATTATTAGCCATCGACTTTGCTATTTGTAAAGATGAATTGGGGAAATTTATTCCTCAATTAATCGAGTTGCAAGGCTTTGCTTCATTGTATGGTTATCAGGAATGGTTATCGGATAAATACCGTATTCATTTTAACATCCCTTCTAACGTAGATAATAAATTTGGCTATACTCATGCTGCATATATCAACCGGCTAAAGGAAGTGATCGTTGGCCAGTATCATGCTGAGAATGTTGTTTTGCTAGAGATTGAACCCTGGAAGCAAAAAACGAAAATTGATTTTTATATTACTCAAAAATACTTGGGCATTAATGTTATTTGCCTTAGCGAAGTAATTGTTGAAGGTCGTTTGCTTTACTATTTAAAAGAGGGTAATAAAACAAGAATTAATCGAATTTATAATCGAGTTATTTTTGATGAGTTGGCGCAGCGATCTGATTTACAATGTTCGTTTAACATGACGGATGATGTAGATGTGGAATGGGTATCTCATCCCAATTGGTTTTTTAGAATAAGCAAATACATTATGCCTTTTTTAAAGAGTAAATATGTTCCCGAAACCTATTTTGTAAATGAACTCACTGAAATTCCTGATGACCTCGAAAACTGGGTGCTAAAACCACTTTTTTCATTTAGTGGACAGGGCGTTATTTTCGATGTCACATTGAAAGACGTTGAACGTTTAAGCAACCCAAGCCATTTTATTTTGCAACGAAAAGTATTATATGCTCCTGCTGTTATTGCGCCTACAGGAGAAGTGAAATGTGAAGTTAGATTGCTGTATTTGTGGAATAAAAATGAAGCGCGACCTACCCTAGCATTAAACTTAGCAAGAATGAGTAAAGGAAAAATGATAGGCGTGCGATACAATGCCAACCTCGATTGGGTGGGTAGTACAACTTGCTTTTTCGAGAGTTAATTATGGCTTAGGTGCCGGAGGTGGCAATTCAAATGCCACCGATTCGTGTTCAAAAACACCTCTATGAGCGGCATCGCAAAAAGGCATATTCTTCGACAATCCACAACGGCATAATGCAATTGAAGTACGGCCATTGAGGTTAAATTTGTTGCCTTGCGGATCTACAATTTCGAAATCACCTTCAATTCTTAATGATCCGTTAGAGTTTACTTTTATTACTGTTGACATAATTAGTTTTTCTTTATTTCGAGTACTGAATAATAGTGTATGAGTGATGCAATACTGGCTACACACATAATAGCCAAAAGAACAATTGATATGCACTTATGGTAAGCATTCAAATTTAAACTGTTCTGGACAATGCCAATTAGTGCCATAATATGGGCTAAACAGCGTTGACCAAAAACCACCACAGCGGAAAATGTGAATCCAAGTCCCGTCCAAGGTGTTACTTTTTCTTTTTCTTGCAGGTAAGCAATCACCCATCCTGCCACACCAAATAAAAGTGACGCAATTAAAATAATTTTTGCTTTTGGACCAATATAATAAATAGATACTAATCCGCAGATAATATAAATACTGCCTAATACCTGTAAAATCCGATTGCCTGTTTTAAGCATAAATACTTTCATTTTTTAACATTAACAAATGTATAAAATATTGATGAAAATTGCTATTTTAAAATGTATTTTATTTTAAATAAACCACATCTAATATTGTCAAAATGAATATTCAATAATTAAATTAATAAAGCCCCCTAAACATTTGGCAAGATCTGATAATTTGCCAGGTTGATTTACAATTGATTAATCGACGTAAGATATGTATTCGAGTTGAGTTTGTTGTTCTGTTTTTAAATACTCAAGGTGAGCAAATATAATTCATAGTTGGTAGTAAAAAGGGATGCTAATTCTGCTATTTATCATATTAATCATATAAATACCTCATTACAAGTAATTACCTTTTGATTTTGTATTCTGTTCAATTTATCATTTTCATGTAATTAACAAGTGGTAAATTGGATTTACTTGTCTTGAAAAGAGATAAAAACAGTGTTAAAAAGTTTTTTACATCCATTCCCTCCTCCATTCATTTATCATTAAAAAATGGCAATCTTTGAAACAAGTGCAAGGAAAAGATAACTTTGCATTTCATTCTTGCTGCTTCTGCTTCCTATGTCCGAAATTCCAATTAATCCTTCTTCAAAAACATCCAATTTGCCCAAAATTTTGATGCTGGGTTGGGAGTTTCCTCCTGTTATAAATGGAGGATTAGGAGTGGCTTGCCATGATTTATGCATTGCATTGTCGAAATACGCTAGCGTAACAATGATAATACCGAAGTCGAATCCTGATTTTGTTGTTAAAAATCTGAATTTAATTGGGTTAAATACAATCGATACTAAAACACTTCGAAATATTGGGTTTGCCAATGAAAACTATAAAAACCTTGAGGATGTTCATTTTATCGATGCTCATTTAAATCCTTATTATACTAGTAAAACGAATGGCGACCAACCGCTGAACTTTAAAAGTCAATTTTTAAAACCATTAAAAATTGGCAATGAAACAGCAGAAGTTTTTCATATTAGTGATTTGTATGGCGGTGATGTTATTGAGAAAGTTACCGTATTTGGGAAGTTAGCCGCGAAGTTGGCTTGCACTCTCGATTTTGATGTGATTCATGCTCACGACTGGATGACGATGATTGCGGGTATGGAAATTAAAGCACAAACAGGGAAGCCTCTAGTCATGCATATTCATAGTTTAGAAGTTGATCGCAGCGGACCAACAAGCAAAGGTTGGGTATATCAAATTGAAAAAAAAGGAATGGAATATGCCGATGTTTTGATGCCTGTTAGTCATTTTACCGGTAAAATTATTCATGATTATTATGGCATTCCAATATCTAAAATTCATACTTGTCACAATGGAATTCGTCCGGTAGTGCCTTTTAAAAGCGAGAAGTTATTTAAAGAAAAAATGGTACTTTTTATAGGGCGTTTAACACGTCAAAAAGGCCCTGAGTACTTTGTAGATATCGCCGAAAAAGTATTGCAGCATAATAATAATGTTCGTTTCGTGATGGCAGGAACTGGAGAGTATTTTAATTTATTGCTTGAACGCGCCGCATTAAAAGGCATTGCTCACCGCTTCCACTTAACCGGATTTCTTAACCTCGATAAGGTACGTCAGCTTTTGTCGATGGCCGATGTGTATATGATGCCATCTATGTCGGAGCCATTCGGATTATCGGCGGTTGAAGCTGTGCAGTTTGGAGTGCCTTCCGTAATCAGTAAGCAATCAGGAGTTTCGGAAGTGCTGCAAGGTTCGTTGAAATTTGATTATTGGGATACCGATAGCGCAGCGCAATATGTGTTGGCTTTGCTTAACGATTCTGTACTTGCCGAGAAGATTAAAGAAGATGCTTATAAAGATCTAGAACATATTAGCTGGGATAGTGCTGCTCAAACAGTAATTTCCGGTTATAAGAAGTTTAATTTAGTGCACGATAAAATTACCTCATAAAATACATCCTCATGCCTTCTGTTTGTTTCTACTTTCAGGTTCATCAACCTTTTCGAATAAAACGATATTCGTTTTTTGATATTGGGAAAGATCATTTTTATGAAGACGATGAAAAAAATCTAACGGTCCTCGATAAAGTTTCTGAAAAGTGCTATCTGAAAACGAATCGTAAAATGCTCGAATTAATAAATCGTCATAAAGGAAAATTTAAAATAACCTACTCGATTTCTGGAACAGCTATCGAACAATTTGAAAAGTATCGACCTGATGTTTTAGAATCATTTAAAGATCTTGCTAAAACAGGATGTGTTGAATTTCTTGCTGAAACGTATTACCATTCATTAAGCTTCATTTTTTCGAAAGAAGAATTTCGTCGCCAAATTGAAATGCACAAGGCGAAAATTATTGAACACTTCACGCAAACTCCTAAAATCTTTAGAAATACCGAACTTATTTATAATAACGAATTAGCTGCATTTATCGAGAAAATGGGATTCACTGGAATTCTATGCGAAGGAGTTGATCGATTGTTAAATGGACGTTCTCCTAACTATTTGTATCAACCTGCAGGCGCTCATAAAATTAAAACCTTCTTAAAAAATTACAGCCTTTCCGACGATATTGCCTTCCGCTTTAGCGATGGTAATTGGAAAGAATGGCCTTTGAAAGCCGATACGTTTGCCTCATGGGTTCATCGTATGGCTGGCAATGGTGAAGTGTTGAATTTATTTATGGATTACGAAACCTTTGGCGAACACCAATGGGAAGAAACGGGGATATTCGAATTTCTTGATTTTTTACCAAATGAAATAATGAAGCATGGTGACTTCGATTTCAAAACACTATCAGAAGCCGCCGACAGCTATAAAATTCGCGATATTTACGATGCTCCAGATTTTATTAGTTGGGCCGATGCCGAACGAGATTTGAGTGCATGGTTAAGTAATCCAATGGAGAAGGCCGCTGCAAATCGAATTTATAGTTTAGAAGATAGTGTAATGAAGTTGGGTAATAAAGATTTGATTGAGGTGTGGGGCAAATTACAAACTAGTGATCATTTCTATTATATGTGTACGAAGTTCTGGAGCGATGGCGATGTGCATAAGTACTTCAGTCCATACGATTCGCCTTATGATGCATATATTTACTATATGAATGTGCTTGCCGATTTTGAGTCTACGATTGATTTGTATTATAAAGACAATAATGGAGCGAAGAAAATGGAGAATAAAAATGAATCAATTGCATAGAATTAAAAAATAAAGAATCGCAATGGCGATCGGACATATTGACCACAACAAAGTTACGTCAGCGGGGCTGTTGGTAACATTAGGTATCATCTTCGGTGATATCGGAACTTCTCCTCTCTATGTAATGAATGCCATTATTGGCAATAGAGTGATTGATGCAAGTTTAGTTCTAGGAGGAATATCCTGTATATTCTGGACATTAACCTTGCAAACTACTTTAAAGTATATTGTGCTTACACTACGAGCCGATAATAAAGGTGAAGGAGGTATTTTTTCACTTTATGCGTTGGTGCGTAAAATGCATATCAAATGGTTGGCTATTCCGGCTATGCTGGGTGGTGCTGCATTGCTTGCTGATGGAATCATTACTCCTC
Organism: uncultured Bacteroidota bacterium; assembly: GCA_903881665.1. Lineage (GTDB taxonomy): Bacteria > Bacteroidota > Bacteroidia > AKYH767-A > OLB10 > CAINEC01. The sequence goes on from CAIRUC010000015.1 coordinate 22,017, forward strand.
CTATTTCAGTGGCCTCGGCTATTGAAGGATTGCAGGTAATTAATCCTGATATTCAAACAATCCCTATTGTTATTGGTATTATTTTCTTCTTATTCTTTATTCAACAATTCGGGACCAAATTTGTTGGTCGATTCTTTGGTCCTGTGATGTTAGTGTGGTTTAGTATGTTGTTTATTTTGGGATTCAAAGAGGTTATTCATACGCCTGTAGTTTTTAAAGCGATTAATCCCTATTATGCCTTTCAGTTGCTCACTGTTTATCCTCACGGATTTTGGTTGTTAGGAGCCGTATTCCTTTGTACTACCGGAGCAGAAGCTTTGTACTCCGACCTCGGCCATTGCGGTAGAAATAATATTCGCATCAGTTGGATCTTCGTGAAAACAGCTTTGTTGGTTAATTATTTTGGACAAGGTGCTTGGTTGCTCGATCATGTGGGAACTACTTTAAATGGACTAAAACCTTTTTATGTTTTAATGCCGCGCAGTTTTCTTCCCGTCGGAATTGCGATTGCAACATCAGCCGCAATTGTAGCCAGTCAAGCGTTGATCAGCGGAACATTTACGTTAATCAATGAAGGAATGCGTATGGATTTCTTACCGAAAGGAAGAATTGAATATCCTACTAATTTACGCGGTCAATTATATATCCCTACTATAAATTGGCTTTTATGTGCAGGATGTATTGGTATTGTATTGTACTTCCGAGAATCGGGAAAAATGGAAGCGGCTTACGGATTAGCAATCGTGTTAACGATGTTAATGACCACTACTCTACTTAGCTATTACTTGTACTTAAAAAAATATCCGCGACCACTTATTGCTGTGGTGATGCTTACCTTTTTAACAATTGAAATAGCTTTCTTAATAGCGAACCTCGATAAATTTGAGCACGGCGGATATGTAACTGTAGCCATCGCCACCGCAATTATTTTTATAATGTATGTATGGTATGATGCACGAAAAATTAGAACAGCACTCGTTGAATTTGTGAAACTCGATAAATATTATGACATCCTTTCCGATGTTAGTAATGATGAAACAATTCCGAAATATTCAACACATCTTGTTTATTTGACTAGTGCTTATAAAGATGATGAAGTTGAAAGTAAAATTATTTATAGCATCTTACAAAAGCAACCGAAACGTGCCGATGTGTATTGGCTAGTGCATCTTGATGTATTAGATGAACCATATACAATGGAATATAAAGTAAGAGAACTCGTGAACGATAAAGTTATTCATATTCGCTTCCGACTAGGTTTCCGTATTGAACCTCGTATTAATCTTATGTTTCGTCAGGTAGTAGAAGAATTAGTTAAAAATAAAGAAGTCGATATAACAAGCCGATATGCATCATTAAATCGTCAACATTTAATTGGTGACTTCCGTTTTGTTGTAATGGAAAAATATTTATCGTACGAGAATACATTAAACCTATATACGAAGTTTATCCTTAATATTTACTTTCTAATGAAAAAGTTGAGTTTAACGGAGGCAAAAGCTTTTGGGCTCGACACTAGCTCTGTAACGGTAGAGAAAGTTCCTCTCATTGTTTCTCCCCCTAATACGTATAAGTTTACTCGTATTTAATCTTACTTTTTCAAGTATTTGCGTAATGACAAAAGAAGAAGCTATTTTACAAATACGGCAGCTTAGTAAGGAAATTGAAGAACATAATTTCCGATACTATCAGCAATCGGCACCCATCATTTCAGATTACGAATTTGATGTGCTGCTTAATAAGTTGATCGCGCTTGAAAAAGATTGGCCTGCGTTCATTCAGTCTGATTCGCCTACGATGCGTGTGGGTGGAACGATCACTAAAGAATTTAAAACGGTGACGCATAAGTACCCTATGATGTCGCTGGGGAATACCTATTCAGAAGAAGAATTGAATGAGTTTGATGAGCGTATCAGAAAAATACTTCCCGGTGAACAATTGGAATATGCGTGTGAGTTAAAATTTGATGGTGTTGCTATTGGAATAACCTATAAAAACGGACAATTAGTGCAAGCCGTTACTCGTGGCGACGGTGTTCAAGGAGATGATGTAACAACAAATGTTAAAACGATTCGAACGATTCCACTTCAATTAAAAATGCCAGACGCTAACGATCTCTTTGAAAGTGCTAGAGCATTCCCCGATGCTTTCGAAGTGCGAGGAGAAATAATTATGCCTAGAGCTGTTTTTGAGCGTATCAATGAAGATCGTATTGATATTGGTGAAGCTCCCTTTGCGAACCCCCGAAATTGTGCATCTGGTACATTGAAGATGCAAGATAGCAGTGAAGTATCAAAGCGTAGACTGGATTGCTTTTTATATGGGTACTATGGGACGCCGCTTTTTACAAATCATTTTGAAGCGATGAACGGAATTTCTAACTGGAATTTTAAAGTTTCTGAACATCGAAAATTGTGCGCAAGTATTGAGGAGGTGATGAGTTATATTCACTATTGGGACGAAAAAAGAGAAGAGCTTCCGTTCGATATTGATGGCATTGTTGTAAAAGTGAATAGCTATCGTCAGCAGGAAGAATTGGGCTTTACCGCTAAATCGCCGCGATGGGCCATTTCGTATAAATATAAAGCGGCTTCGGTGGCTACTCAATTAGAAGAAGTTACTTATCAAGTAGGACGAACGGGTGCAATTACGCCTGTTGCCAATTTAACACCAGTATTATTAGCAGGTACTACCGTAAAACGAGCATCATTGCATAACGCCGATCAAATTGCCAAACTCGATTTACATGTTAACGATACCGTTTTTGTAGAAAAAGGTGGTGAAATTATTCCGAAAATTACAGGCGTCGATATTTTAAAACGAAAAGAAAATTCTTCTCCGGTTTTATATATCACACATTGTCCCGAATGTAATTCAATCCTACAACGCAAAGAAGGAGAAGCCCATCATTATTGCCTTAATGAAGAAGAATGTGGGCCACAAATTAAAGGTAAAATCGAACATTTTACTGGAAGAAAAGCAATGAACCTAGAAGGGTTAGGTTCCGAAACCATTGACCTTTTTGTAGAAAAAGGAATTATTAAAAATATAGCTGACATATACAGTATTGATAAAGATAGTATTTTGCAACTCGATCGTTTTGGTGAAAAATCGGCGCAGAATATTATGGATGGTATAGAGAAATCAAAAGAAGTTCCTTTTGAAAAGGTATTGTTTGCCATCGGAATTCGGTATGTGGGCGATACCGTAGCACGTAAATTAGCGCGACATTTCAAATCGATTGATGCCATACGAAATGCTACTATAGAGCAGTTAACGGATGCGCCTGAAGTAGGTTCGGTGATTGCTCGCAGTGTTATCGATTTCTTTAGCAAGCCTTCTAACCAACAACTAATTGATCGTTTAATCAATGTCGAATTACAGTTCGAGTTAAAAGCCGATGCCCTACCAATTACATTGGGAGACCAATTAACGGGTAAAACGGTGGTTGTAACAGGAACTTTCGAACGCCATTCACGCGATGAGTTAAAACAATTAATTGAACAACATGGAGGTAAAAATGGAAGCTCTGTTTCCAAAAAAACGAATTATCTCCTCGCTGGTAGCGATAGTGGTCCGTCGAAAACAGATAAAGCACGTGAACTGGGAGTTCAAGTCATTTCTGAATCCGATTTTGAATCCATTATTTCAATAAAAAATTAACTTTACATTTCTATCCGCTAAAATGAAGAAATCCTTCCGACATAAAATAGCACATTATCTGTTTTTACGTGAGTTCAGATCGAATCTCTCTGCCCATCAGATGATTACCTTCGAAAGAGCTAAATCTATCGGAATACTTTACGATTCAACCAATGAAAAACATTTTGAATTGGTTAAAAAATACGTGAAAGAAATCCGCGAAACCCACCATAAAGATGTGTTGGCATTAGGGTATTATGATCAGAAGGAATTACCAGCCATGAGGTTTTCTAAATTAGGTCTTGATTTCTTTACCAAAAAAGATCTAAACTGGCATTTTAAGCCAATGGCTGCTGTGGTGAAGAGTTTCGTAAATCGTGAATTCGATTTATTAATTGATTTGCATACAGGAAATTCAATTCCTTTCCGTTATATCGTTGCCGCTTCGCGCTCTAAATTTAAAATCGGTAAGCATGATAAATCTGCCGAACGGTTTTATGATTTTATGATCAGCACTGGCGATCATATGACATTACCTCAATTTATCGATCAAGTTAATCATTATCTAAAGCTTTTTAAGCATGAGCCTGCTAAATAAATTAAAAGGTACAGGAGTGGCGTTAGTGACTCCTTTTACTAAAGATCTCGAAGTTGATTATAATGGCTTAACAAATCTCGTTAAGCATGTTATAAAAGGCAAGTGTGAATATGTAGTTGTGCTTGGTACAACGGGTGAAAGTGTAACGCTTTCTAAAGAAGAAAAAATAGCCATCACTGCCACCGTAATAAAAGCGGTTAAAGGAAGAGTACCTGTTGTTTTAGGTGTGGGTGGAAATAATACCGAAGACGTAATTCATACTTTAAAATCAACCGATTTTAAAGGTATCGATGCTATTCTTTCAGTATCACCTGCATATAATAAGCCATCTCAAGCCGGAATAGTAGCTCATTTTAAAGTGGTGGCAAAAGCATCGCCTGTTCCAGTTATTCTTTACAATGTCCCTGGCCGTACTGGTTCTAATATGTTAGCCTCTACAACAATAAAATTGGCGCGCGAATGTAAAAATGTAATTGCTATTAAAGAGGCAAGTGGAAATGTAGAACAAATTATGTCGATCATTCAGCAGGCACCCGATCAATTTTTAGTAATTTCTGGCGACGACGGTATTACGTTACCGTTAGTAGCAGCAGGTGCAGTAGGAGTCATTTCTGTTGTGGCCAATGTATATCCTCTCGCCTACTCTTCAATGGTTCGGGCTGCATTAAAAAATGATTTCGTTAAATCACGTAAATTCCATTATGGGTTTTACGGATTAATTCCCCTCCTCTTTGAAGAGGGAAATCCGACTGGAGCAAAAGTTGTTTTGAAACGTTTAGGTGTTTGTGGTGATGATGTTCGATTGCCTTTAGTGAAAGTAAGCATTGACCTCGAAAAACGAATTCATACATTTATGAAATCGTATAAAAGTTAGTATTCATTAGCAAAGTTAATTTATCAAAACAGGAATAAACAATTACTTCCATTCCCAATAACTTTGATTATAATGCTGATTTAACTTTTCTTTGGTAAATCGCATTGTTCGAGAGTTATATTCATTGAGGTCATTAAAAAGTCGTTTGAGAATTCAAAAATATTTGGTATTATTAATTATCATTGTTAATTAAAATGGCGTGAATCATTACCTATGATGTAGCGTTTTTTTTCTGTATTGTATTTATTTATTACAAATACTGATGATAACGATTGTATATTTGGTTACTTTATAGCTTTAAAGTGGTAATTTTCTTTTTTAGGTGACCTTTCTTTGTAAATTTGGAAGGAATAATGATTATGAAGAAAAGGATATTTCTTTTAATTGCTTGTATAGCAGCTGCTTTAACTGGTCATAGCCAAGGTAATAAGGACATAATGCCATTGGTGAATGAGCGATTTGATAAGATTTTCTTGAATGAGAACTTTGATAGCGCGGGCACTTCTTGGGCCACCGTTTCTAATTCCGAAAATCTTATTCTCGTACAAGGTGGCGAATATATTTTGCAGCGCAAGGCTACTGTTTCGCCTTTTGCTGTAATCGGAACTTTTACAAACAACCTTTCTAGTTTCCGAATGGTGACCTCCTTAATTCTAAAAAAAGCAAATACAAACGAGGGAAGTTTAGGCATTATTTTCATGGCTCAATCAGGTGGTCAGGGAGGATTTATTTTCGAAATCAATAAATTGCAACAATATCGTTTGCGCCAAATTAAAAATGGCGTTTATCGTTATTTAACAGGTGAGGCCAATACTGGAGGATGGATCAAATCGACGTTACTTAAAACACTAGGATTACCCAATATATTTGAAGTTCGAACATTAGATCGAAATTATGATTTGTACTTGAACAATGTGCTTATCATTTCATTTTCTGAAATCGCCTATAAAACAGGTGATATCGGCTATATTATAGGACCCGAATCAAAAGGCAGCGTTGATTTCCTCTACCTATTTACAAATCAATCGCGTAACGATATCGAATATAACGCAAGTGTTGGAGAGGAAAATGTAATCGCTGATCCAGAAAATGATATTAAGGCTTTGGCTGAATCTATTATCGGATTGAAAACGCAACTCAATACTCTTACTGAAGAAAATGAAGAGCTAAAGCAGATTATTTTATCTATGAAAACAGATGAAAAAGAAATTGCGAATGAGATGTCCGAAACGAAAAAAAATATTAATAACTTAGAAGCTCAAAACAGAAAGAATCAAGCATCCTTTGATTCACTTTTAAAAGTAAATGAAGATCTAAATAAATACAAAGAGCTTGTTAAAGGCAATGATAATGGCGACATCGTAATTAACCTATCCAAAAGTTTAAAGGCTGAAAAATTGAAAAATGAAGCCCTCTTAAAACAAAACAAAGAATTAAAAGATAACCTTCAATTAAATCAGGCACAGAAAAAGAATCAACAAGCCAAACCAGATTCTTCTAAAGTAAAAGATGATAACGGCGGATTCGTTTTGCCCAAAGAAAATCCTTGATCTATTTTAAAAATATTCATCATGTCGGTACATACAGATATTAAAAAAATTACTACCCATACTTTGCAAGAGATGAAACGCAAAGGCGAAAAAATCGCTATGCTTACAGCTTACGACTATAGTCTTGCAAAAATTATTGATACTGCTAATATGGATGTTATATTGGTGGGCGATTCGGCGAGTAATGTAATGGCCGGACACGAAACTACCCTTCCTATTACACTCGACCAAATGATTTATCACGCGGCGTCTGTTGTAAGAGCGGTGCATCGTGCATTGGTTGTTGTAGATCTTCCCTTCGGTTCATATCAAGGAAATTCGAAAGAAGCGTTGAACTCAGCCATTCGCATCATGAAAGAAACTGGTGCGCATGCCGTAAAAATGGAAGGCGGGCGAGAAATAAAAGAAGCAGTTGAGCGTATTTTAACAGCAGGAATACCTGTAATGGGACACCTCGGATTAACACCTCAATCTATTTATAAATTCGGAACTTACGTTGTAAGAGCTAAGGAAGAACAAGAAGCAATTCGTTTACAAGAAGATGCTTTGTTACTCGAAGATATAGGATGTTTCTCAATCGTTTTAGAGAAGATCCCTGCAAAGTTAGCAACAGAAGTTTCGGCTAGCTTAAAAATTCCTACCATCGGTATAGGTGCCGGGAATGGTACCGACGGACAAGTATTGGTACTTCACGATATGATGGGCATTAATAAAGATTTTAATCCTCGGTTTTTAAGACGTTACATGAATCTTTTTGAAGAAATTCAAAATGCTACCGAATTATACATTAAAGATGTGAAATCGAAAGATTTTCCGAATGAAAAAGAGCAGTATTAAATTTTAAATAGAAAGCGTGAGTGAGTATCAAAAGCCGGATGTTATCTTCGAAGATAACCATCTGATCATCGTTAATAAAAGGCCTGGAGAAATTGTGCAAGGCGACAAAACAGGTGATGCTCCTATGAGCGACCATGTAAAGCAATACATCAAAGAAAAATACAATAAGCCAGGTGAAGTATTTTTAGGAACGGTGCATCGCATCGATCGACCGGTAAGTGGTATTGTGATGTTTGCCCGCACCAGTAAAGCTTTAGCTCGTATGAATAATCTTTTCCAAGAAAAGAAAATTCATAAAACGTATTGGGCCGTTGTGAAACAAGTGCCACCACAAACTACAGATCATTTAGTTCGCTTTTTAACGAAGAATGAAAAACAAAATAAAAGCTACTGCAGTAAAATTGAAAAAACTGGTGCACTCAGAAGTGAGTTAACCTATACCCTATTGGGTTCGTCCGACAATTATCATTTACTTGAAATTGATCCACAAACAGGACGCCATCATCAAATTAGAGCAATGTTAGCCGACATCGGTTGCGCCATTAAAGGCGATTTGAAATATGGTTTCAATAGAAGTAATCCAGATGGATCTATTCATCTCCACGCCAGGGCTATTTGCTTCGAACACCCTGTTACCAAAGAAGAAATTGTGCTTGATGCCAAACCACCTAATGACCCGGTGTGGAATTATTTTGTGGGTGTACTAAGTAAGTAGACTGATTTTATGGGTCATTTTAATGGCTAACTAACTACTCTCCATTCAGTATGCAAGAAACTACTTTGTAGTATTCAATTTATACTACTTTTTAGCACTATCTCTTCGTAGCTGTAGAATGTAGTTGAAAACTAAAGACTTGCAGCCTATCATTTAATTAATTACATTTGTATTAATAAAATACAAACTAATTTATAAAATGAATATGAAAACGAATAGTTTAATCGCGGCGCTACTTTTTTTTGCAAGCAGTGCTTTTGCGCAAGGGCCTTCTTATGTTCCTTCCAACGGACTAATAGGTTGGTGGCCGTTTAATGGTAATGCCAATGATGAGAGCCTTAATGGGAATAATGGTTCAGTAAATGGAGCTACGCTAACAACGGATAGGCATGGTAATATTAATAGTGCATATACCTTTAATGGTGTAAATAATTTTATTTCTGTTAGTGGGGCAAGCGCGGTTACATATTCTAGCGGAATAACAATTAGTTGTTGGTATAAATCTACAATTGCAGGACCAAGTTCAGCTCAATTTCTCGTGGCTAAAGGAAGTGATAATATACAAGGTCACTTTCATTTAGCTTATCATTCAAGCGTAGGTAAATTTCAAGGTGATATTAATGGAATTGGAAATGACATATATACTCCGGGAATATACCCTTATCCCTTTTCAGATTGGAAACATGTAGTATTTACATATGATAATCATAATCTTTTGATTTATATCAATAATGTATTAATGGGAACATATGCACATTTAGCTTCAATAGGAAGTCTAAATAGTGCCATTTATTTTGGTACTAGCGGTATGGGAAGCGCTTTTTCGTATTTTACAATTGGTGATTTGGATGATATAGGCATATGGAACCGTGCCCTTACACCACAAGAAATTACTGCTTTGTATTATGCACCGTCATGCACAAGTAATTCCATTTCCGCTGATGGTCCCACTACTTTCTGCGCTGGCAACTATGTTTACTTAAGCAGTGATGTAGTGAGTGGCACCTACCAATGGAAGAAAAATGGAGTAACCATTGCCACTAACGGAACTTCAAAAACCTACAAAGCAACCGCAACAGGATCTTATTCTTGTGAGGCTACTTGTGATGGCACTTCATTAACGAGCAATACGATTCAAGTAACTTCAAAAACCAATGCCGCTGCTACAGTTTCTGCTAATGGAGCTACTTCTTTCTGCTTAGGAGATAGCGTAACATTAACTGCAACTAATTTGGGAAGCAACTACAGCGTGCAATGGTATCGCACAAATATATCGATGGAGAATGCAACAGCTTACTCTCAGGTGGTAAAACAACCAGGCACATACAAAGTAGTCACTAAAAATTTAACTACGGGTTGTTCTCGAATTAGCGGAAGCGCTATCACTACCGCTGTAAATTGTCGTGTAGCGGGTAATATAACAACAGGTGCAGCTATTGAAGAAGAAACAACAGCTCCTGAAGCCCGTTTAATTGACAATGAACTTTCACAAGGAGTACATATTTATCCTAACCCCAATAACGGTTCATTCAGTTTCACCTATGAAGGAGAAGAAATTGGAGATGGTATATTGCAAGTTATTAACACTTTGGGCCAATCAATTTACATGTCAGCAGTAACTGTTCAAGAAGGTGGTTATACACAAGAAATCCAATTAGGCGATAACTACAGCAAAGGAATTTACATCGTACGATTGCTAATCAATGGCAGTTATCATGATAGCCGATTGATGGTGAGGTAATTTATTCACTTAACTTATTTGAAAAGCATCGGGATTATTCTCGGTGCTTTTTTTACAAGCAAATAAAATAGGCATGAATTAAAACAAGGGCTGCAACCAAAGAAGAAATATACTTGATGCCAAACCACGCTACCTTCAGTATGATCTTCTTATTTAAGCGGTATAAATAAGCAGAAAAAGTATTATTAATTCATAAATGTATATGCGAGCAACAATTGGATTTAATGCATTGGGATTGTATATAAAAAGCCCTTTAAAAACGATTTCAAGCTGGCTTGATCGTTTTTAAAGGGCTTTTCATGGCTACGCGTAGCAAAGATTGTGGAGCCGGTGGGAGTTGAACCCACGTCCAGACAAGGAATTAATAGGCTTTCTACATGCTTAGTAATGACTTGGGTTTTCGAGAAAGTATTAAGCGCATTACGTACAAACACTTTCCTTATCTCTTGTTTTCTCGCACCATCATCAGAGCGCTAATGATGCCAGTTTGTCTTTTTGATACCCCGACCCTTCCCCTGACAAACGGAGTGGTAGGCGGGATAGCTCGTCTCTGCTCCTAGAGCAGTAGATTAAGATAATCCTCTTGGAGGATTATGCAGCAAGCGCATAAGAATTTTCGCCAGTTAGACGATTGAAAGTTGCTTTTTAAGGGACCACTAACAACGCCCTGCATGCTTACGTACCAATCGCACTAGCTGTCGATTCCGGTCGACCCCATTTAATTGATTCAACAAAGATACGAAGTATTTATAGGATTTGTACCCTCCATTAATTTTTCAATGTTATTTATCAATTTAAAAGGCATTCCTCATTTTTAGATTCTGCCATTAATATCTCATTTTTTTCTATTTTCATTTTTTTAAAATAATGTTAGCCTAAATAACTATGGAACTAATTATCAATAACCTCTCAAAAACGTATTCAAACGGCGTCGCTGCTTTGCAGGATGTTTCATTGACTATACCTACAGGAATGTATGGTTTACTTGGCCCTAATGGTGCCGGTAAATCAACTTTAATGCGAACCATCGCAACGTTACAAGATGCTGATGAAGGATCTATCTTTTTAGGTGACATGAATGTTCTTGAAAAAAAGCAAGAATTAAGAAAAGTTTTAGGTTACCTTCCACAAGAGTTTGGCGTTTATCCCAAAATATCGGCTTATGATATGCTCGATCATATTGCCGTATTGAAAGGTCTTCAATCGGGAAGAAAAGAAATGGTGGACGCATTGCTTCAACGTGTTAACCTGTGGGATGTCCGCAAAAAGGCATTAGGAGGCTTTTCAGGAGGGATGAAACAACGTTTCGGTATTGCGCAAGCTTTATTAGGCGATCCCAAATTAATAATCGTTGATGAACCTACCGCAGGATTAGATCCGGGAGAAAGAAATCGCTTTTATAATTTGTTAGCGGAAATCGGAGAAAACGTAATTGTTATTCTTTCAACTCATATCGTAGAAGACGTAAAAGAGCTTTGTGGACAAATGGCGATTATTGATAAAGGTCGTTTGCTCTATGCCGGCACTCCAGATAATGCTTTACATGCTATAAATGGAAAAATCTGGAAGAAATCGGTTGCCAAAGTTGAAATCGAAAATATCCAAAATAATTTCCGACTTATTTCTACGCGCATGATTGCCGGTAAGCCAATGGTACATGTTTACAATGATAATGCCCCAGGCAGCGATTTCGAGTCTGTTCCAGGCGATCTAGAAGATGTTTTCTTTGCTCATATAAAAGGTGCTGTTGAAGCATAAGTTAAATCCCCCAAGCAAACAAACTTATGTTATTTAACATTATCAAATTCGAACTGCGCTATTGGTTGCGACAACCTATGGTGTACATATTTCTCTTCATCAATGCACTTATGATCTTTGGAGCTTCATCCAGCGATCAGATTATAATTGGAGCAGCTTCAGGCAACGTATATAAGAACGCACCATTCCAAGTGGAATTCTTTTATTCGGTTATATCGATCTTATCGCTGTTGATGATTACTGCGTTTCTGAATTCTGCTGCTGCCCGCGACTTCTCAGAAAAGACAAGTCAACTATTATTTACAACACCTATTAAAAAATTCGATTTCTTAATAGGTCGATTTATAGGTGCTACTATCATTGCCTTAATTCCTTTTTTTGGGGTATCTATCGGAAATATTATTGGTGTGATGATGCCTTACCTCGATTCCGCGAAAGTTGGTCCTACAGTTTGGCACGGACATATTAACGGATTCCTTGTATTCGCTTTACCAAATATTTTCTTCGCAGGTTCTATTATCTTTTGCATTGCAGCATTAACTAAAAGTACTGTCAATTCTTTCGTAGGTTCTATTTTACTTCTTGTTGGATATATCATCTCTCAAAATTTAATTAGAGATATTGATAGCGAAGTATTGGGAGCGATGCTCGATCCTTTTGCAATCAGAACATTTAGCGTAGTTACTAAATACTGGACAGTTAACGATCGAAATACAATGTCGGTGGGATTTGAAGGATTGCTTTTAATGAACCGATTAATTTGGATGTCTGTCGGTGTACTTGTTCTAATATTTACTTACTATAAATTTTCATTCTCAGAAAAAGCAACCGGTAAAAAATCGAAGAAAAACACAGCTGAAAATGAGATAACCAATATCATCAGTATCGACACTATTGCTACCTTAAAACCTGAATATACTTCCGGACTTTCAAGAAAGCAATTCTTTAGTCAGATAAGAATTGAGACCATCAGTATTCTGAAAAACACTTCATTCATTATTGTGTTGCTTGCAGGTCTTATGAATTTGATGGGAGGACTTTCTTCGGTTACAAATGCAGGATATGGAAATACAACCTTCCCTGTTACCTACTCTATCATTCAAACATTAGATGGAAGTTTATTAATATTTCTTTTAGCCATCATTACCTTTTATACAGGAACAATTGTGTGGAAAGAACGCGATGCCAAAGTAAACGACATCTATGATTCACTACCATATGCCAACTGGATTCCCTATCTTTCTAAAATAGTAGCCATATGGTTAGTGATGGAAGTAATATTGGCAATTACAGTGTGTGTTGGAATTTTTACGCAGAAACTATATGGCTTTGCTGATATTCATTATCGGCAGTATTTTATTGAAATAATCGGAATGCGAGGAATTTGGATTTTCTTTATGATTGCCCTTTCAATGGCTATTCATGTACTCATAAACAATAGATATATTGGATACTTTGTTTTTGTAGCCTTTTTTATTTTAAATTCTTTTATTTGGCCAGCATTTAATGTTTCGAGTAAAATGGTTTCGGTAGGATCAACTCCTGGAATGACTTATAGCGATATGAATCATTATGGTCCATATGTTAGCGGACAAATTTGGTTTCATTTATACTGGATTTTATTTAGTATTCTTTTAGTAATTAAAGGACTTGTTTATTTTGTTCGTGGCCGAGATACTGACTTCAAAATACGAATTAAAATCGCAATTCATCGATTCAAAACAGAATACAAAGTAATATTCTATGTGGCATTAACTGCTTGGTTATTATGTGGTGGATTTGTTTATTACAATACCAAAGTGCTCAATAAAATCGTAAGCGAAGACGAACAACAAAAAGGTCAGGCTGATTATGAGAAGAAGTATAAAAAGTTCGAGAAAATGCTTCAACCTCGAATTACTGATGTTCATTACTATATTGATTTATATCCTCAAGAACGAAAATTACATGTAAAAGCAGAGCAATGGATCATGAATAAAGGTAGTAAGCCAATCGATTCTATATTGTTTTCAATGCCTATGTCCTATCAAAGTGAAGTATTAATTCCAAATGCAAAAGAGATTCTAAACGACAAAGATTTATACTTCCGAATTTATAAATTGAGTAAACCGCTGCAACCGGGTGATAGTCTTAAAATATCTCTTACCTCTGATTATGATCCGAAAGGATTTGAAGACGAAGTTTCAGTTACTGCAATCGTACAAAACGGAACTTTCTTTAATAATTCAGAAGTACTTCCTCAAATCGGCTATCAACCGGACTTAGAGTTGAATAATAAAGGTGATCGTAAAGATCATGGTATGAAAGAGAAAGAAAGAATGCCTCGTCTTGAACGTAATTGCACCGATCATTGCATGAATACTTATATCAGCAATAATAGCGATTGGGTAACGGTAGCAACAGAATTCACTACATCATCCGATCAAATCGCTATTGCTCCCGGATCATTAATCGATAAAAAAGTAAATGGAAACAGAACCACTTATTCGTATAAGCTCGATCACTTCGCATTGAATTTCTATTCTTTCATGAGTGCTGCTTATCAAGTAGAACGTAAGAAATGGAAAGATATCGATCTCGAAGTTTATTACACTCCCGAACATAAGTATAATGTTAAAAAGATGATTGCTTCATTGGAGAATTCTCTTGCTTATTATACCGAAAATTTCGGCCCCTATTACAACAAACAAGCTCGAATAATTGAATTCCCGCGCTATGCTTCTTTTGCTCAGGCATTTCCAGGTACAATGCCTTATTCAGAAGGCATTGGATTTATTGCTAACCTCGAAGATTCTTCTGCAATTGATATGGTATATTATGTGGTGGCGCATGAAACTGGACATCAATGGTGGGCGCATCAGTTAACCGGAGCGAATATGCAAGGTGCTACATTATTATCCGAAACAATGGCTCAGTATTCGGCACTCATGGTGATGGAGAAAATGTATGGGAAGAAAATGATGTACAAATTCTTGAAATACGAAATGGATAACTATTTACGCTCACGCGGAAGTGAAAGTGTGAAAGAGTCTCCCTTACTTCGTGTAGAAAATCAAGGGTATATCCATTACCGTAAAGGCAGTGTGGTGATGTATTATCTCAAAGAGATGATTGGAGAGAAAGCAGTTAATAGTGCATTAAAGGATATGATTGATAGCCTCGCCTATCGCCAACCTCCGTATCCGAATGCTTATATGTTGGTTGATCGTTTCAATGCAGTAACTCCTGATTCGTTGAAATACTTAATTCAAGATTTATTTTACGATATTACTTTATTCGGAAATAGAACAACAAACGCTTCTTATAAAAAGTTAGCTGGAGGTAAATATGAAGTAACATTTGATATTGAAGCAATGAAATTTAAATCGGATTCAATTGGTAAAGAAACAGAGGTGAAAATTAAAGATTGGATTGAAATTGGTGTGCGTGCAAAAGGTGAAAATGGAGAAAAAATGGGCAAGCAATTGTATAGCCAAATGGTGAAGTTTAATCAGAAAAAATCATCGTATAAAGTAATCGTTAACGAGCTTCCTTATGAAGCCGGTATCGATCCGAATTTTATGTTAATTGATCGCGTTCCGGGTGATAACTTGAAGAAAGTTGACTTAAAGGAATAAAATTCTCGATAAAAAACAAGAAAGTCCCGTATTTATGCGGGACTTTTTTTATGTAATAAAAATTAACTAATAATATCACTTGCCGCTAACCAGCCTGTTGTCCAAGCGCTCTGAAAATTAAATCCTCCGGTAATAGCATCTACGTCGAGCAATTCTCCTGCGGCATAAAGGTTTTTATATTTCTTTAATTGCATCGTTTTAAAGTCGATTTCATTTAACTCTACTCCTCCGCAAGTAACAAATTCTTCTTTGTTGGTACTTTTGCCTGATACTTCGTATACCCCTGCCGTTAGTTCAATTGCTAATTTTCGAAGTGAATGTTTCGGTGCTTCTGCCCAAATTTTATTTTCTAGTCCGCATACATCAATAAGTCGTTGCCAAAATCGTTTGGGGATCAATGGATACATATTCGAATTGCCCATCAGTTTTTTAGGAGTCAGTTCTTTTTCGAATGTGAGTTCTTCAAATACCTTATCTTCATGCGAATCAGGCAAAAAGTTTATTTGAAGTTTGAAATGATAATTCTTTTCGGCCAAGACCCTCGCTCCCCATGCTGATACTCGCAAAATTCCCGGCCCGCTCATTCCCCAATGTGTAATCAATACTGGTCCGGTGGCGCATAACTTAGTACTCTGTACTTTTACTGCTGTATTAACTACAGATAAACCTGCTAAATCTGTAATGCGTTTGTCTTTTATATTAAAAGTAAAGAGCGAAGGAACAGGAGAAACAATTTTCACATCTAGCTTTTTCAGTTGTTTCCAAATTTGATCTCCGCTGCCTGTCGCTAATAATACTTTGTTGAAATGCATAGGATCATGATATGTGAAAGTTAAATTCCAACCACCATCTTCACCTTCATCCGAAGTAAAAGTTTCTACTCCGCATTTTGTTTTAATTTTCACCCCTGCATTAATTGCAGATTGCAATAAGCACTCTACTATTGTTTCCGATGTATTCGATTCCGGAAACATCCTTCCGTCGGCTTCCGCCTTTATCTTTACTCCACGCGCTTCAAACCATTTTACGGTATCTGATGGACCGAATTGTGTAAACGGACCTAAGAGCGCTTTTGATCCTCTGGGATAGTTTAAAACAAGTAATTTAGGCTCAGAACAGGTATTGGTAACATTACATCGTCCGCCACCCGACACTTTTACTTTCCCTAAAACGGTAGCCGATTTTTCAAATAAATAAACATCAAAATCTGGGCGCTTTTCAGCAACAGCAATAGCTGCAAAAAATCCTGCAGCACCTCCTCCTATTATAGCAATCTTTTTTGACATTTTTTTGAAAAGCAACAGGCGACCTTAATGCAGACCGCCTGTTACTCTATTTATTTTAACCTACGTAAACATCTAAAAAAATCAACTTTTTCAATCCGGAATTTTTAGTGTTATTCAATTATTTGAATGTAGTATTTGAATCGATAATATTAATATTCGATACTTTCATTACGTAATTTTCAACCAATTTATCTTCGTTGAATATTTCTGGAGTTAATACTCCTCTTAAAACATTGCTATAACTCATTGATGAAGTTAAATTATCACGTAGGCTTCTTGCTAAAGGAACTGCTTCGGTTTTGTCGGTAATAATGGCAATATACATACACTTTGTTTGCCAGTATTTGGCCATGGCAGCATTTACTTGATCTACTGTTAAATTACCTAATAAAACGTCCGCTTCTTTTAACCAATCCTTACGACCATAGAATTTACTATCCAGTAAATATCCTAATTGTTGTTCGGGAGTTTGTGCATATAGTTTCATATATGAACGCAAGAATGATCGAGTCAATTCGAAATCTTCTTTATTCATTCCTTTAGTTATCATTTGATCCATCTCACGAATTGCCATTCTGATGGCGAAATGTGCATGTCCGATTTCGATATCTTTCAATTCAGGATATTGTCCTTTTAAACCTTTTGCAGTTTGAACCGGACGTAACCAAATTGAAAAATAGTTGCTTGAACGAGGGAAGCCAGGACGAGGCAACATATTTCCTCCTCCATTATTATACCACTCAATATAGGTATAGTCGCCATAGTTCATTGAACGTTGTTCACGAATTTTCTGATACAAACGGGAATATGATTTACGGTGCTCACCTAACCATGAATTCGCTACCATTAAAGCAGCGAAATCATCGTTTGCTCTTGTAATATCCATTGGAAATCCAGCGAATATGGCCGAACCTAACGCATTATCTTTAGCAACAATCTCCACTTCGAAATCTTTTGGAAGGTGTGCCTTTCCAGCTTCAGGAATTGCAGATTGAGCAACAGGCATTCCGTTTAAATCATTCGTTATTTTCTTTAAAAAATCAGTTGAATAATTCCCTGCAATACCTATAGTCATGTTAGAACTTCCGAAGAAATTAGCATACTGTTTTTTAATATCATCAAGGGTGATGCTTTCTACTCCCGACACTGTACCTTCAACTAAATGTTGCATATTCGTACCACGGAATAAGAAATCTTCAAGATATTTCTTACTATATTCTTCATCCGATGATGAACGAATTACTTCTTGTACATAATTCAATTGATTTGATTTTATGCGATTAAAATCGTCTTCGGCAAAGCGAGGATTCTTTAATAAATCAATCATCACTGGATAAAATTTTTCCAAATTATCTTTATGCACTTCAAAAGTGAAAATGCTAACTTGCTTATCTACTGAAGCGTAATACGAAGCAGCCCAAGGATAAATATAATCTTGTATCTGTGTGCTAGTCATTGTTTTTGTTCCTCCTTCCGCAATCATGCTAGCGGTCATGTTGGTGATGCCTGCTTTGTTGGAAGGATCGCAAATTGATCCGTTTTTAAACATCACTTTTACTACGATGATGTCTGATTTTGGCAACTTCAATTCTACCACGTCTGCTCCAAATGTGGCAGCCGTAATCAATAGAAGGGCTATGTTGAATATGAACTTTTTCATGTGTTTACGATTTTTAAAATTATTTTACCGGACAATTATCCGCATCTGAAATAGTAGCGATTG
Organism: uncultured Bacteroidota bacterium; assembly: GCA_903881665.1. Lineage (GTDB taxonomy): Bacteria > Bacteroidota > Bacteroidia > AKYH767-A > OLB10 > CAINEC01. The sequence continues at coordinate 40,358 of CAIRUC010000015.1, forward strand.
TTAATCCTGTTGATACGTAGTATTTATTAGCAACTTCCATTAAATCTTTCGGTGTTACTTTATCGTACATCTCATATTCTTTGTTGATTGATTCAGGATCGCCCGTGACCCAAATATATCCGGCTAATGCTTCTGCAATACTTGTAGGACTATCCATTCCCATTGCAAAGCTATAACGCATACGCATTTTCGCTTGATCCAATGTAGTTTGATCAACCGGTGCAGTTTTCATTTTTTCAATTGCTTTCACAATTTCATCTTTCACATATTGCATATCTTTTGCATCCACTAACGATGCATAAATCTGACTTAAATAAGGATCTCTTGAATTTGTTGCACCTCCGCTAATTCCACGCACTTTTTGTTCTTCGATAACTAACTTTTTGTACAAATCAGATTTCTCAGAGAACAGAACAGTGTTTAATAAATCTAACGCATGCATATCCATTTTAGCAGGATCGTATGCAGGTGCTTTAAAGTTCAACGAAACAACTGGTGGAAAATTAGCCATTTTAATATGCGCAAACTTCGTTTCTGTTTGAGTGGGTTCAACAGGAATTGTATTTACATATTTACCATGTTGCCAAGCACCGAAATATTTCGTTGCTAAAGCCATTACTTTTTCTTGTGTAACATCACCCACAACTAAAATTGTTGCATATTCTGGACGGTAAAATTTATTAAAGAATTCTAATGAGAAATCATACTGATTCGGCATATCCACAACATCTTTAAAGAAGCCCATTGTTGTGTGCTTATAGGTATGTTTTTCGAATGCAATCTCATTCATTTTTTCATCTAACTGCTCATACGGACTTGCAGAGTTCTTTGTGTACTCCCCTTTCACTGCTCCTGCTTCTGTTTTGAAATCTTGTATAGAATATTTCAGGTTCATGAAACGATCTGATTCCAATTCAAACATTTTATCCAACATAGATGCGTTTCCTGTCATGTGATAAACAGTACGATCTAATGATGTATTTGCATTTGCACTTGCACCCGTCGATTTCAATGCATCGCTATAAGCTTCTTTAGGATATTTTTCAGTACCTCTAAACATCATATGTTCGAAGAAGTGAGCGAATCCTGTTCTACCATTATCAATCTCATCACGCGATCCAACACGCATCACAATATAAAACGCGGCTAATCCAGGACTATCGTAAGGAACAGTAACAACTCTTAAACCGTTAGGCAACTGACCTTGTTGAATCGGATAAGGAAGAATTTTTTTCGGAGCAGGTTCATTATTACCAGCCATAATTACTGACGTAGCCATCACCAATGACAGCAGCAGGACTAATGTTTTTTTCATGGTATTATTTTAAAAAGAATAGAATATTAAGTTAACATACCGCCACAAACATTAATTGTTTGTCCGGTGATATATGAAGACATATCGCTGCCCAAGAAAACACATAGTTGAGCGATATCTTCAGGGGTACCACCACGTTTCAACGGAATTTGCTCTCTCCATTGCTTTACAGTGTCTTCATTTAATACAGCTGTCATTTCAGTTTCAATAAAGCCTGGTGCAACGGCATTGCAGCGAATATTACGCGAACCAAGTTCAATAGCGATTGATTTTGTAAATCCAATAATTCCTGCTTTCGAAGCCGCATAATTCGATTGCCCTGCGTTTCCTTTTATCCCAACTACTGAAGTCATATTGATAATACTTCCTTTTCGTTGTTTAAGCATTGGCTTTTGGCAGGCCTTCGTAATATTAAAAACCGACTTCAAATTAACCCGAATCACGTCATCGAACTGTTCTTCTGTCATTCTCATTAACAAATTATCGTGAGTAATGCCTGCATTATTCACAACAATATCTAAAGTTCCGAATGCTGTAACTACTGCGGAAATAAGTTCTTCTGCAGCTTTAAAATCGGCAGCATCTGACTTAAACCCTTTGGCTTTAACTCCAAGTGCTTGTAGTTCAGCCTCTAAAGCCGCTGCTTTGTCGGGCGATGATAAATAGGTGAATGCAATATTTGCACCTTGCTTAGCCATTTCAAGAGCGATTCCTCGCCCGATTCCTCTAGAAGCTCCTGTTACCAAGGCGTTTTTACCTTCTAATAATTTCATGTTAAATGAGATTTGCTTGATTGGTTGGTTTCGATTTACTTTGCCAAAGATAATGATCTAAATAAACCCACTATGAAAAAATTAATTCTAGTTGTTGCATTAGCAGCAATCACGTTCGGTGCTCAAGCTCAAGGAAAGATGCGCATCGGTTTAAAAGGTGCATTTAACTACACCGCCTTATTCAATAAAAATGTAAGTGACCAAGGTTTTGAATTAGATTACGCCCCTACTACAGGAGGATCATTTGGAGCAACATTTAACTATATGTTATCCGAATCATATAGCTTAGATGTGAACCTTTTAATTTCTGGTCATAATGAAAAGTATGATCTAAATCTTGGAACAGAGGCAAAACCTATTGCTGGTACTGTGGAAGATAAATTGAAATATATTGATATTCCAGTATTATTTAAATTAGGCAACGGACATAGTGCTTATTTCGAAGTGGGACCTCAATTGTCTTTTTTGAGTAGTGCAAGTGAAACAAAATCGAATGATAAAATAGGATCAGTAAATTACGTTAAAAAAGATTTCAAAAAGGATTTCAGCGGCTTTGGGTTATCAGGTGTTTTAGGTTTCGGAGCTGATATTAAATTAACTGATGAATTAGGCTTAAACGTTGGTCTTCGTTTAGGGTATATGTTTACGGATGCTACGGTTGAAAAAAATAGTACAGATGTTAAAACACTTTCTGCTAATCCGAAATCTAATTCTTTTGATTCAAATGCTGCTGCAGACAACATCAGTTTAAATGCAACATTTAACCATACAACTAGTGATAATAAATTCGACTATAAACCTACTACACGTGCTTGGGCAGGATTAAATATCGGCTTAACTTATATGTTGAAGTAAATTATTCATCGATTCAATAAAAAGAGGCCT
>CAIRUC010000016.1 GCA_903881665.1 uncultured Bacteroidota bacterium
AATCAGCAACAACAGCAATAAAAAGACAAGATAAATCTTATTGTAAAATATATTCAACAGTAGCCCGCTAAGAAAAGGAATTAACAAGCGAAAAACAGGTACATAACGGAAAACAGGCCAAGTATGTGCTTGTAAATTCTTCATAAAGCGAAACTAGCGATCATACATTGGGATAGCCGTTTACAAACATTTATACCCGTTTAAAAGAAAATTAACCTTAAAGGCGCTGATATTAACAAGTTCCCTATTTTTGAAGAATGACAATGCTACTCGTCGGTATTACCGTAATTATTTCTCTCCTTGCGTTCAATAATCAGCAGTTGATGAGCCAGTGTATTTTAAATCCCTATTTGGTGCATCATCGACATCAATATTGGCGACTAATCACTTCTGGATTTTTACATGCCGATGCAATGCATTTAATTGTAAATATGTTTGTATTATATGGCTTCGGACAAGCCGTAGAATTTTACTACGGACAAATATTTCCAGAAAAAGGAACGTTTTATTATACAGTACTATACTTAGGTGGAATATTAGTAGCCAATGCTCCTTCAATAGCTAAACATAAAGACAATCATTATTACAATTCACTAGGAGCATCTGGTGCAGTATCCGCTATATTATTTGCTTCTATTTTATTTGCGCCATGGCAAAAAATTTATCTTTTTGCAGTGATCCCTATTCCTGGAATATTATTAGGCCCACTTTACCTCCTATACGAATACAAAATGGGGAAAAGAGGCGGCACAAACATTAATCATGATGCTCATTTCTGGGGAGCAGTTTTCGGTCTACTATTTACCATAATTCTTAAGCCAGCAATTTTATCAGTATTTTTGCAAATGTTATTAAACCCTGCTACATGATTTGTATTAACGGGCAATTCCACTCCGATGATTCTGTTAGCATAAGTGCGAACAGAGGATTTTTATATGGTGATGGATTCTTCGAATCGATGCGAATCAGAAAAGGAAAGATTGCCTTTGAATATTATCATCGTCAACGATTTTTAAAATCGTTATCCTTACTTGGCCTTTCCAACGAAGTTGATCTCTCGAAAATATTTGATGATATTTATACGCTTATTGGTAGGCTCAACATTGTCAACAACGGAAAAATACGCGCAAGCATATATCGTAAATCGACTGGCCTTTATACGCCAGAAGAACACGATTTTGGTTATGTCATAACTGGCACTTTACTCGATAATGATTATTTATTGAATGAACGAGGATTAACGGTTGATTTCTACAACGACCAATTTAAAATGCCAGGAAAATATTCAGAAATAAAATCATTGAGCAGCCAATTGTATGTAATGGCGTCCATGCATGCTCAACAATATCAACTAGACGAACTTATAATTTGCAATCATTTATCAAACGGAATTGAAGGAAACACTAGCAACCTTTTCATTGTAAAAAACAATATTATTCAAACATCACCAATAAGCGAAGGAGCTGTTGATGGAGTATTCAGGCGACAACTCATCGACAAAATCATTCAACAAAATATTCGATTTGAAGAACTTCCGCTCACGCGTGAAATGATTACCAATTCAGATGAAATATGGTTCTGCAACACAGTGCGTGCAATTCGATGGGTTGAAAAATTAAACTACGGCACTTATACAAATGCCGTAGCTAAAAACATTTCATCGCTCTACTAAAAACTACTCTTGCAGTTCAAGCCAACGCGTGGTTTTTTCATCAATCTTTACTTCCGTTTTCTGATAATCAACGGCCGCTTTCGCCAGTTCGTCGTGCGACAATGCCGTGTTATTCATACGATCTACTAGTTTCTTTTTCTCTTCTTCTAACTTCGCTAATTCTTTTTCAATGGTATCGAGTTCGTGCTGTTCTTTAAAACTCAACTTTGTTTTCTTTTTAGCAGTCTCAACTTGTTTTACCGATGCTTTATCTTCCATATGCTTTGGTATTTCTTGCTTCTTATTACCTTGCTCGAAGATAGAACGGTAATCAGTATAATTCCCATGAATATCCTTCACATCACCAGAACCATCAAGTACAAAAACGTGATCAACCAATCGATCCATAAAATAACGGTCGTGGGTTACCATTAACATACATCCTTGATATCCTTCTAAAAATTCTTCCAAGATATTCAATGTCACAATATCGAGATCATTGGTAGGCTCATCGAGAATTAAAAAATTCGGATTCTTTAAAAGTATAGTTAACAAATACAATCGCTTCTTCTCGCCCCCACTTAACTTTGAAACATACACATGTTGCTTAGCCCCTGTAAATCTAAAGTGATTCAGAAACTGCGAAACGCCAATCCAATTACCATTGCCAGTTTCTACATATTCGGCTATATCTTTAACAACATCTATTACACGCTTATCTTCCGGAAGACTCATGCCTTGCTGAGAATAATATCCATAAACAACAGTCTCGCCCGACTTCACTCTTCCTTTATCGGGCTTTACTAATTCCATTATAATATTTAAAAGTGTCGATTTGCCGGCACCATTTCTTCCAATCAATCCGATTTTCTCTCCTCTCTTAAATGTATAAGAGAAATTTTCCATCAGCAGTTTATTATCGAACGATTTACACACATTTTCGAGCTCCAAAATCTTACTTCCTAGTCTATTCATCTGCATCGTAATTTGCATTTTAGCTTCGCTCTTCTTCCCTTTCGCTACTTCTTCTACGTCATAAAAAGAATCTTGTCGCGACTTCGACTTCGTAGTACGAGCCTTCGGCTGGCGACGCATCCATTCTAATTCTTTACGATACGTATTTCTAGCTTTATCAATGGTAGATCGATCTTGTGCTTCGCGCTCTTCTTTCCTCTCAAGGTAATAAGCATAGCCTCCATTATAGGTGAATATTTTACCGTCTTCGAGTTCCGTAATTGTATTACAGACACCATCGAGAAAATAGCGATCATGGGAAATCAACAAAATAGATTTATTCTGACGACGCAAAAAATTCTCTAACCACTCAATCATATCCAAATCGAGGTGATTGGTCGGCTCATCGAGTAGCAACAATTCGTGATCTTCAATTAATAGGCGTGCCAAGGCAATACGCTTCTTTTGTCCACCCGACATTTCACTCACCGCTTTATCCATATCATGAATTCCCAAACGGCCCAATACTTCGGCGGCACGCGCTTCATAATCCCAGCCATTTAACGATTCAAGAGTATTCATCACATCTTGAAGTGCTACATGATCAACATCTTCACCCATTTCTAGAAGGCGCTCATATTCACCAATTGCATGCAAAATAGGATGTCCAGGTTCAAAAATACAATCAAGAATAGAGGCTCCTGGCGTGAAATAAGGATCCTGCTCCAAATAACCAATTCTGAGGTCAGATCGATAGGATACTTTTCCGGCATCAGCGGTATCTTTCCCGCCTAATATACGAAGCAATGTAGTTTTTCCACTCCCATTGGCAGCAATAAGTGCCATTTTTTGACCTTCACTCAGCGAAATGTCGATTCCAGTAAATAGCGGTTTTTCATTATATGACTTCGTCAGTCCTTCAGCCGTAAAGATGTTCATAGTGCAAAAGTAACCCATTCCAACATATTCTTCTATTAACGAGTATATGTATCTTTGCCGCGTGATGAATCTTACAATAAAAAAGGCTGATACCAGTGACGTGGATTTAATTTACGCTCTAGCCAATAGAATCTGGAAATTACACTACCCTTCCATAATTTCGAATGACCAAATTGACTATATGTTGGATTTAATATATTCTCAAGATGCATTAAAACAACAAATGTTAGAAGGCCAGCAATTTCTGATTGCATATTGCGACCAGCTGCCTATAGGTTACATTTCCTATAGTTACAAACCAGATGGATATTACTTCCTACACAAATTTTATCTTGATTCAGAAAAGCGACGAAACGGAATCGGAAGCTTTTTTTTCAACCAAACATTTAATGGTTTCGATGATTTAAAAACGATTCGATTAACAGTTAACCGTCAAAACTATAAAGCCATTAATTTCTACTTCAAACAAGGATTTATGATTGAAGAAGTAAAAGATTTTGATATTGGCAATAGTTATGAAATGAATGATTTTATTATGTTGTACAAAAGAAATTAAGATGGCTGGCAATACTACGGGAACTATATTCAGAGTAACTACGTTTGGGGAATCACATGGAGCAGGAATCGGTGTGGTGATAGATGGTTGTCCGGCAGGATTAATCATCGATAATGAGTTTATAGGGAAGCAACTTTCCCGACGTCGCCCCGGACAGAGTGCTATCACAACAACTCGTAAAGAAGATGATTCTTTTGAAATATTTTCGGGTGTATTTGAAGGAAAAACAACTGGAGCACCCTTAAGTTTTTTCATCAAAAACAAAGATGTTATTTCGCAAGACTATAGTCATCTTCAACATGAATATCGTCCAAGTCATGCCGATTATACATATGATGTAAAATACGGCCATCGCGACTACAGAGGTGGAGGAAGATCTTCGGCTAGAGAAACAGCTGCAAGAGTAATTGCCGGAAGTGTAGCATTACTTATATTACAACATTATGAAATTCGGATATCCGCTTACGTTAGTTCTGTAGGAAATATCAAAACCGATAGAAATTATTCCGAACTAGATTTAACAAAAACCGAGTCCAATGCAATACGATGTCCTGATGAAACTGTGGCATTGCAAATGGAAAACTATATTAAAGAACTGAAATTATCGGGCGACACAATAGGAGGTATTATCAGTTGTGTAATTACCGGAACACCTGTTGGACTAGGCGAACCGGTATTCGATAAATTACATGCAGATCTAGGCAAAGCCATGTTAAGCATTAATGCAGCAAAAGGCTTCGATTTTGGTAAAGGATTCGAAAGCGTGGGAATGAAAGGGTCTGAACACAATGATGTATTTGCAAAAGAAGGAAATAAAGTAAAAACAATCACAAATAATTCAGGCGGAATACAAGGTGGCATCAGCAATGGAGAAGATATCTATTTCAGAGTGGCTTTTAAACCGATTGCAACACTTTTGCAAAAGCAAAATAGCATTAACGATGAAGGTCAAGAAATAATATTAGAGGGAAAAGGACGACATGATCCTTGTGTATTACCAAGAGCAGTTCCTATTGTTGAAGCAATGGCAGCGATTGTAATAGTCGACCATTTTTTACGAAACAAATCAGCTAAACTTTAAGAAGTCCGCTTCAAGTACTAAACAAGAAAAATTTACGTTTAATTAAGAATACTCAAATACCAAATTCGGTCAATACAACAATTATGAAAAAAATACTTTTGATTCTAACTGTTCTAATTATAGTAGTATTAGGCGCTACAATTATTTTACCTATTGTATATAAAGACAAAATTGTTGCAATGGTAAAAGACGAAGTCAATAAAAATGTAAATGCGAAAGTCGATTTTGGCGCATTTGACTTATCTCTCATTAGTAGCTTTCCTAATTTTAGTTTATCGCTTCAAAACTTAAGCGTTGTGGGAATCGCACCTTTTCAAGGCGACACATTAATTTCGGCGAAAAAATTATCATTAACAATTGATTTAATGAGTGTGATTAAAGGTGAGCAAATTGATATAAAGTCAATTTCATTGAAAGAATCTTTTGTTAACTTAATTGTACTGAATAACGGAAAAGCAAACTGGGATATAGCAAAAGCCGATTCAACGAAACTGGAAGCGGCAAACCAACCATCCAAATTCAAAATAGCTTTAAGAAAATATGAAATTGTAAATAGTCGCATTATCTATGATGATCAATCAATGGGATTCAAAATGACTTTAGATCAATTTAATCATACCGGCAATGGCGATTTCACGCAAGATTTATTTGTACTATCAACCAAAACAGAAGCAGCCAACACCAATTTATGGTATGGAGGAGTAAAATATTTACATAAAGCAAATACGCTATTAACAGCCGATATCGACATGGATATGCCCCATATGAAATTTACTTTTAAAGATAACGAGTTAACATTAAACGAACTTGTTTTAGGAATGACCGGTTGGGTGGCCATGCCAAAAGAAAACATCGATATGGATTTAAAATTTGCGATTCGTAAAAATGAATTCCGTAATTTCTTGTCGATGGTACCGGGGGTTTACAAAGAAGGCTTCAAAGATTTGAAATCGTCGGGAAGTTTAGCAATGAGCGCATATGTAAAAGGAATATTCAACGACAATAAAATGCCGGCCTTTGGATTGGAAGTAAAAATCAAAAACGGACAATTCCAATATCCATCATTACCTGTGGGAGTTAACAATGTGCAATTAGATTTAAAAATCAGCAACCTCGACGGAATCCCCGATCATACGCTTATTAGTCTAAACAAACTGCACGCTGAACTAGGAACAGAAAAAATAGATGCGCGAATGAATGTATCAACACCAGTTAGCGATGCAAACCTTGACGGAACACTAAATTGCAACATCAATTTTGCTAATCTATCTAAAATTGTTCCTCTAGCAATAGGAACTACCATGGCAGGTGAAATGGTGGCTGATTTAATGTTGAAAGGAAGGATTTCGGCGATTGAAAAGAAAAAATACAACGACTTTAATGCG
>CAIRUC010000017.1 GCA_903881665.1 uncultured Bacteroidota bacterium
GGGTCGATTACGGTGGTAAGATAAAGTGGATGCAGACTTACCAAGTGATAATATCATTTGAAATATCCAATAATCGATTTAAGCGTAAGCTCTAACCAAAATCACTTCCTTTTTCCCTTCTCAAATCGTATCTTTGCAACTTACATTATTAAGCATGCAACTTACCGAACAATTAATGACCAGCGCTAGAGCGATTGAATTAGAAGAACAATATGGCGCTCATAATTACCATCCTATTCCTGTTGTTTTATCGAGAGGAGAAGGTGTTTTTGTATGGGATTTGGAAGGAAAGCGCTATTATGATTTCTTGTCGGCTTATTCTGCGGTAAATCAAGGACATTGCCATCCGAGAATTGTTCAAGCCCTTACTGAGCAGGCTACAAAACTTACTCTTACATCGCGTGCTTTTCACAATGATGTTTTAGGAGAATACGAGCAATTCATGACTCAATTATTCGGTTACGATAAATTATTACCAATGAATACTGGTGTTGAAGGTGGCGAAACAGCTATCAAATTAGCGCGACGCTGGGGATATGATGTAAAGGGAATCGAAAAAAATAAAGCTAAAATAATTTTTGCGGAAGGTAATTTCTGGGGAAGAACGTTAGCTGCTGTTTCTGCTTCTACCGACCCTTCGAGTTATAACGGATTTGGTCCTTTTATGCCTGGATTCGATTTAGTGCCTTACAACGACCTCGACGCACTCGAAAAAGCACTTCAAGATCCGAATGTTGCAGCCTTTATGGTGGAGCCTATCCAAGGTGAAGCCGGCGTGGTTGTGCCACAAGAAGGATATCTTTCTAAAGTTGCTGCACTCTGCAAAAAATACCGTGTTTTATTCATCGCCGATGAAGTACAAACAGGCATCGCACGTACAGGAAAAATGTTGGCTTGCGATCACGAAAATGCTCGTCCCGATATTTTAATTTTAGGCAAAGCCCTCTCCGGAGGTATCCTTCCTGTCTCTGCTGTCTTCGCTGATAACGAAATCATGATGACAATTAAGCCAGGCGAGCATGGTAGTACCTACGGAGGAAATCCTTTAGCATGCAAAGTAGCAATGGCTGCAATGCAAGTTGTCCTCGACGAAAAACTTTCCGAAAATGCAGAACGACTTGGTGCTATTTTACGAGAGGAATTATCGAATATTAAATCTGATCGCGTTACATTAGTACGAGGAAAAGGATTGCTCAACGCCATCGTTATTCAAGAGAAAAATGGAATTGATGCTTGGAATATCTGTATGCTTTTAAAAGAAAACGGATTACTCGCGAAGCCTACTCATGGTGATATTATTCGCTTCGCTCCTCCATTGGTAATTACCGAAGAACAAATACGTGAATGTGCTGCGATTATTAGAAGGACGATTGAAGGGTTGGATGCGTGAGGTAATCACCCAAATAAGCTGCAAATAACCCGGAATGAAGCCCGGGTTAAGGGTAAAATTGCGATATTTATTAACACATACTAGAATTATTTTTTTGATTTCGGAAGCCAACATAATTTCACATCTTCATTTTTAAATTTACAAAATGGCGTTTGTGAATATTATGATTCATGCTGTTTGGGGAACCAAAAACAGAGTGCATTTTCTAACTGATGATTTACGCCCGATAATCATTAACCATATTAAGCTTAACGCGAAAGCAAAGAATATTTACATTGATCGCATTAACGGATACAAGGATCACATTCATTGCCTTTTTAGCTTAAACGCTGATATGAGTATCGCTCAGGCGATGTTATTGATGAAGGGGGAATCGGCTTTTTGGATTAATAAAAACAAACTTTTTGATGCCAAGTTTGAATGAGGTGTTGGGTATTATGCGGCTTCTGTATGTGATTCAAGTCTCAAAAACGTACGGCGCAATATCGATCGTCAAGAAGAACATCACAGAAAAAAAGTAATTCATCATGAAAAGTTCTCGGATGAATAAAAGCCTAGGACTGAAGTCCTAGGCAGTATATAATTTTGATTATGCTATCTCTTCCGGATTCGGTTTTTTCATGATGGCCGAAACGATTAGCGAAAAGATGGAGCCAATGAACAAAATTCCAACTATCGAGAACAAAAACATCCATTGAGGTTGGTAGAATTTCTCACTTTGAGCTAATTGTCTTTCTATAACGTCGTCGGATAGCCCCATTTCCTGCATTTTAATCATTTGCTTATTTTTAGTAAACTCCATAAAACCAGGATCAATCCAATTCATGTAAATCACCGCAAACACAGCGGCAATCGAACCACCAATAAAAATCACGGCTAAAGTCTTCTTAAACGACTGATTAAATGTGATGTATCCACTCTGTGCCGCTTTAATTTCATTCACGGCCATCACCATACATGTAATCGGAATTATGAGCGATATTAAATTCACTACCCAATCATAATTAGAGCGATTAAGCTCGGTTACATACATAAGTAAAGACCATAATATGGAAACACCACCGTATATTAGGCCATATCTGTTTTCGGATTTCATAAGATTTTATTTTTTATTGAAAGGTTAACTAACTTAGCCCCAAATTAAGCGTATAATTTTCATCTGTCCAAAGTATGTTTGTAAGAGCCATTGAAGATGTAGGTCGTTTTACTCGTCCAATTCACACCATTATGAGAAGTTACGCTTCTAATAAAGTGTGGCCGGGTGCTGCTACGTTGTTCTTTGTTAACGATGAAGGTATTGCGATTACCTGCCGACATGTTGCGGAACAATTGCTCAATGCTGATAAAATCAATCAGCAATATCTACTCTTCACGCAAGCTCGATTTCGATTAAAACGTGACGAATTTTACGATAATCATTTAAAGGAGGTAGAATTTCAATTTAATTTTCAAAAGGAGAGTACCATACAAATGAAGAACAGCTTTATAGGCTGCTTCGACAAAATTACGGGATTCGATTGCCAAATTCATACGCTTTACGATTTAGCTTTAATTCGATTTAAAGGATTTAACCAAATTTTCTATCAAAATCATGCACGGTTTTTATCTGATGGGCAAGACATAAAGCCGGGCAAAACATTATGTCGATTAGGATTCCCATTTCCAGAATTCACCAATTTTAGTTACAATTATCAAACAGATGATATGGAATGGACAAAAGAAGGAAATCATCGATCCCCATCTTTTCCAATTGATGGGATTGTAACTCGATTGATAGCTCAGCATAATAAAATTGCAGGAATTGAAATGAGTACTCCGGGGCTGCGAGGGCAAAGCGGTGGTCCTTTATTCGATACCGATGGTGTTGTTTACGGCATGCAAAGTTCGACTAAACATTTACACTTAGGCTTCGATCTCGAAAATTACGAAATCCCTAATGGACCTGTTTCAAAAAAAGTAACCAATACACCATTCCTACATGTAGGTCAGTGCATTCACGTTGATATTATTAAAGATTTTTTGCGAGAGCACGGAGTAAAATACTACGAAGCTTAATCACTAGATTTTACAATAATTTCTGCTGCTTCCTCGCCAACAATAGCACCTATTGCCACACCCATCCCTCCCATTCGTACGGCACAAAAAACGCGTGAAGAAATACTTTTCACGATCGTTGTTTTCACATCTCCCAAACCCATTATTCCACTCCAACGTTGATCAATTTCATAATGCGTATCTGGAAGAATTGTAGTTTTCAATAAATGATCAAGTTGATGCTGCACTAAATCCGTCAGCATAAATTCTGTAGTTTTTTCGCTATCAAAATCGAGATTTCGTCCTCCACCAAACAAAATGCGATCGCCAATATTTCGAAAATAATAATAGCCTTTATCGTAGTGAAAGGTACCTTTTACTCTTAAGTTATTTATGGGCAGGGTAACCAACACCTGAGCACGTCCGGGATCAACTGCTAACGCGGGCATTAATTCTCGTGCAAATCCATTAGTAGCAGCCACCACTCTAGCCACCGAAAACGAAACACCTTGCGTGGTTTCAATACGCACGCCATTACTTTCTTCAATAAGATGTTTTATGCCTATTCCATTAATTACATTCACGCCCATCGAGCGTACTAAATGCAATAGCCTTTCCATCATCTTTCCTGTGTGGATTTGTCCTTCACCGCGATTTAAAATCAAATGATTTACGCCTTTAAATCCAAAACCGAATAATTGATCATCGGCGACATTATATATATTTTTTTCGCCCGACATTTTCTCTAATTCGGAATTAAAATAAGGCAAAAAATCAACACAATTTTCAAAAATCGATTCTTCACTTTCAGTGAACAATTCATATCCGCCCAGCGGTTCAAAACCGATATTATCATCACCCAACAAATAACGCAAGCGAGATAGACCGTCACGGCGACGGCGAACTAAGTCCAACACATCCTCCTCTGACATTCGCGTTAAGTCGTCGAGTAATTCACTCAAGCTACCGAAACAAGCAAAGCCTGCATTCCTAGTACTGGCACCATAAGGAAGAAATCCACGATCGATTACCAAAATTCGCCAATGTGGCATCTTTTCCTTCGCAGCACGAGCCGTATTTAAGCCCACAATTCCGCTACCCACCACTAGCAAATCAATTTCGCTAAAGAAGGTGTCTTTTTCCCAAAAACTTAAGTCCATATCCCAAAAATAGTAAAAACGAGGGCCAAATTATCCGATTTTTCATTAGAAAAAGCAAATCAACACCTAGCTGATTGCAGTTTTTAGCCTATTTTTGCACACTCGAAAAATTAAAAACATGGGATTAAAATGCGGGATCGTTGGATTGCCGAATGTTGGTAAATCGACATTATTCAACTGCCTTTCGAATGCGAAAGCGCAGGCGGCCAACTTTCCATTCTGTACAATAGAACCGAACGTAGGAGTTATTACAGTACCGGATGAAAGATTAAATGCACTAGAAAAATTAGTAAATCCTCAGCGAGTGCTACCAACCACTGTTGAGATTGTAGATATTGCAGGGTTAGTTAGAGGTGCTAGCAAAGGAGAAGGATTAGGAAATCAATTCTTAGGAAACATCCGCGAATGCGATGCAATTTTGCATGTATTGCGTTGCTTCGACGATCCGAATGTGGTGCATGTTGACGGACAAGTAAATCCGGTGCGCGACAAAGAAACAATCGACTTCGAATTACAACTCAAAGACCTCGACACCATCGAAAAAAAGATGAAAGGTATTGAGAAAGCTGCGAAAGTCGGAACCGATAAAGACGCGAAAAAGACATACGAAATCTACCAAACGCTGAAGGCTCACCTCGAAAAAGGACTGTCGGCACGTTCGGCGGAATTATCGGAAGACGAGTGGAAAATGGTAAGCGATTTATGGCTACTCACCTCGAAACCGGTGATGTATGTTTGCAATGTTGATGAAGGATCTGTAGTGAACGGAAATAATCATGTTGCTGCAGTTCGCGAGTCAGTAAAAAATGAAAATGCAGAAATATTAATCATCGCTGCTGCAATTGAAGCCGACATTACAGAACTTGAAAGCTTTGACGATCGCAAAGCCTTTTTAAGCGATTTAGGATTATCAGAATCGGGAGTTGCCAAATTAATTAAATCCGCCTATCAGTTATTAAAATTACAAACCTACTTCACTGCGGGCGTAAAAGAAGTGCGTGCATGGACCATCCACGAAGGAATGACGGCACCGCAGGCAGCAGGAGTAATACATACCGATTTCGAGAAAGGATTCATTAGAGCAGAAGTTATTCATTACAAAGACTTCATTAGTTTCGGATCTGAATCGGCTTGCAGAGATGCAGGTAAATTAGCCATTGAAGGAAAAGAATACATAGTACAAGACGGAGATCTGATGCACTTCCGATTCAACGTTTAATTGATTATCTTTCAATAATTGTAACAAAAGGAATAAAATAAAAATACTATGGGACGTGCCTTCGAAAAACGTAAACATAAAATTTTCGCGAATAATGCGAAAAACGCAAGAGCATTCACGCGTATCGGAAAAGAAATCGCTATCGCTGTTAAGGTAGGAGGAACAAATCCAGATGCTAATCCGAGATTAAGGATGGTGATGCAGAATGCGAAATCCATGAACATGCCGAAAGATCGTGTGGAAGCCGCTATACACCGAGCTGCTCTGAAAGACACGAAGGCAATGGACGAAGTAACCTTCGAAGGATACGGACCTTATGGAGTAGCTGTATTAGTAGAAACGGCAACCGATAACAATACACGTACAGTAGCCAATATCCGCATGTATTTCAATCGCGGAGAAGGATCGCTTGGAAAGCAAGGATCTCTTGATTTCATTTTCAACCGTAAAGGGATTTTCACCATTGAAATGGGAACACGTACACTAGAAGATATTGAATTAGAGTTAATCGATTTCGGAGCCGATGAATTTGAATCGCATGAAAACGAAGTAGCGGTTTACACTTCATTCTCAGACTTCGGTCCGATGCAAAAAGCACTCGAAGAAAAAGGAATCACCATTATCAGTGCAGAGTTAGATCGTATCCCTGCAACCTATGCAGATGTTACTCCTGAACAGCGTGCGGAAGTAATGAAGATGATCGAAAAAATTGAAGAAGACGAAGACGTGCAGAATGTGTTTCACAATATGCGCGAGGAAGAAGAATAAAAAAAGTTCGAAAGTTCATAGTTCGAAGTTCGGCGAAGCCGGTTAGGCAAACGCAATAATAAAACAAAAAAGAC
>CAIRUC010000018.1 GCA_903881665.1 uncultured Bacteroidota bacterium
CGGTTACGGATTAGAGAATATGCCGCTCTTGAATCTTTATTACAATTCACTACGCTCGAAGTCGTTTAACACAGGGGTTAAGTTTAATCACTTCTCAAGTTCAGGGAAAATCAAAGGCTATGGTAATCCTGCGAACAGCAACAACGAATTAACAATATTTGGAACTAAATATTTTGATCAGTTTACATTGAAAGGAAATTTAGGATATAACAGAGATCTAGTTCATTATTATGGATACATGGATCCTCCAACTTTATTTTCTAAATCAGATACGAAGCACCTGATGCAAGATATTAACGGCGACTTTAGCGTTGAAAGCAACAACCGCGATAAAGATGCTTTTACGTATCATGCAGGGGTTAGCTTTTATTCGTTTTATGATAACTTCAGCACGAAAGAAAACAATGTAAAATTAAAAATAGGTGGAGGGAAAAATATTGACCTTGGACTTGTAACCTTAGATGCTGATTTTGATATTGGGAAATATACTACTTTGCTTTACACTACCAATAGAAATATTTTCAGATTAGAGCCAAGGATAACGATCAATAAGAATTTATTTTCTGTAATCGCTGGCGCAAATTTAGTTGCAACTAAAGATGGCGTTTCAGGCTCAATGCACCTGTACCCACATCTTAGAGGGTCCTATCAAATTATTGATGATGCATTCTCTGTTTATGGTCTAGTTACTGGCGATTTAGAGAGAAATGACATGCGAACATTTTCAAAGGAGAACCCATACTTCTCCGACACTACTAAGGTGCTAAATAGCAACAAAAAAATCGGAGTAGAAGGTGGGGTAATCATAAAGCTAGAACATGACTTAATGTTAATTGCCTCAACAGCATATTCGAGAATCGGCGATATGGCATTCTTTTATAACAAAGTAAACAGCATCCCTACTACATTTAATGCCATATACGACAAAGTAAATTTATTTACAGTTAAAGGATCACTCGAATATAAAACGGCAGAGAAAATTACCTTAGGAACTAATATTGAATCCAACCAATATAACACAGAAAGTATAGAAAAGCCATTATACAAACCGGCAGTAAAAGCAGGAATAAATGCACAGTATGTAATCGCTGAAAAAATTTACGCGAAGGCTGATTTATTTTACAACGGAGCAACGAATGGCCTAGATAGTTTATATCAACCGATTAAATTAAAAAGCTATTTCGATGTAAACCTGAGTATCGACTATCGTTATTCAAAAGTGCTTTCATTATTCTTTATGCTGAATAATATCGGATTTACTAAATACTACAATTATTACATGTATCCGAATTATCGATTTACAGGAATGGCAGGATTGTCTTATTCCTTCTAAAAAATCATAGTCCAAAAGAAAGCCCCGACAAACTGCCGGGGCTTTTTCATTTTATGAAGTGTAGAATTATTCGTTTAAGATATTTCTTGCGATCACCAATTTTTGAATTTCAGAAGTACCTTCTCCGATAGTACAAAGTTTAGAATCACGGTAATATTTCTCTACAGGAAAATCCTTCGTATATCCGTAACCACCGAAAATTTGTACCGATTCAGTTGCACAACGAACTGCGACTTCAGAAGCATAATACTTCGCGAAAGCCGATTGCTTAGTCATCGCCTCGCCGCGATTTTTTAAGTCGGCAGCTTGTAAGGTTAATAATTCGGCTGCTTCAATTTGAGTAGCCATATCAGCTAACTTAAACGAAATAGCTTGGAAGTTAGAAATCGGTTGTCCGAATTGTTCGCGCTCTTGCGAATATTTAACGGAAGCTTCGTAAGCACCCTTCGCAATTCCTATTGAAAGAGCGGCTATCGATATCCTTCCTCCGTCAAGGACTTTCATCGCTTGCTTAAATCCGTCGCCTACCTTACCTAACACTTGGCTTTTGTGCACTCTGCAATCTTCGAAAATCATTTCTGCAGTTTCAGAAGCACGCATCCCTAATTTATTTTCTTTCTTACCTGCTTTAAAGCCCGGTGTTCCTCTTTCAATCACGAAGGCAGTGATACCTTTCGAGTCGAGTAATTCGCCGGTACGCGCCAACACAACAGCAACATCACCGCTGATACCATGTGTGATCCAATTTTTAGAACCATTAATTACCCAATAGTCGCCATCTTCTTTCGCAACACAACGCATACGCATAGCATCAGAACCTGTATTCGCTTCTGTTAATCCCCATGCTCCAATAAATTCGGCAGTGGCTAACTTAGGCAAATATTTTTGTTTTTGTTCTTCATTACCAAAGGCAAGGATATGTCCCGTGCAAAGTGAATTATGAGCAGCCATCGACAAGCCGATTGAACCACACACTTTCGCTAATTCTGAAATAGCAGTTACATACTCGAAATAACTTAATCCGGCGCCGCCATATTCCTCGGGAACCAATACACCCATAATTCCTAATTCACCCATTTTCTTGAATAGATCAATCGGAAACTTTTGTGCTTCGTCCCATTCCATAATAAACGGACGAATATGCTTATCTGCAAAATCTCTTACCGTTTGAGCAATCATTTCCTGGCTTTCGGTTGGCCTGAAATCCATAATATTTAGAGGTTAACTGTTAAATAAGGTGCAAGTTTACGGAGGATTTCCTCGTCATACAAGGGAAGAAGATTTAAGTCATTAACAGATTTAATTTTCCCATGTTGTTGCGTATAGTTAACAATTAGGCGAGCAAAGGGTTTAGGCATATACGGATGAATTAGACTATCAATGGATTGCGAATTTATATTGATCTTTCTAAGCACTTTACCATCGGTAATAAGGTACTTAATCAAGTTGTTTAAAACAGAATCGGGTAAGCATTTAATTTCTTTTAATTGATCCACTGAAAGGTATCCTCCGAGCTTTTCGCGGTATTTCACCATGGCTTTCGCCCTTCCCTCACCTATCAGCGGCAACGAGTCGAATTCGGCTTCGGTAGCAGTATTGATATTTACCTGCTTTCGTTGTTTCGGGGGATATTTATCTTTTTCGAAATGACGCGCTTCCGATTGCGGGGCTTCTGCGTTTGACGAAATATTTTCGGGCAAATCGATATAAGAATATAACTGTGTAAATAGATGCTCAGAAATCACAATCATTTTCTTCACATCCTTTTTACAACGAAAAGATCCTCCACCTGCTTCCCAACGATGAATAACGGCAGCTTGTTTTTCGGATAGGCCTAACCGTTGCCAATCGTTGAGCGGAAGGTGATTCGGATTGAATTTAAAAAATTCGCTTTTCTTCGTTTCTACTTTTGAATGATAACCGGTGGAATTAAGTGAAGAAGTAATATCCGACTTTACAACTTTCGATTGCTCAGAAACCAACAGTTTTTGTGATGCGGGAATAGCAATTGCCTCTGCACGCTGAGGAATCCAATGTAAAACAATGAGAGAAAGTTGCAGCACTCCGATTAAAACGAGTAATACTACAATGGCATTTTGCTCGCGACGAGTATAGGTGAAATAAGATTTAAAAAGATACTTCCATTTATTTAAGCGCATAAATTTTTTATGCAAAAATACTTTCACAAAAAACAATGAGCCGTTTACAAATGCTTATAATCGTTTAATTAATATAAAATCAAAAAAAATACTGGGGCATAAAAAATGCAAAGGCGAACTATACAAATTTAATTTTTCACCACCTTCCCCGTCAATACCTCCCTATCGGTACTCAGCTGAAAGATATACATACCGTTTGTTAAGCCTTGCATATTTACATCAGCGGTAAAATACTCGCCGGACGAAGTTCCTTTAAGCGATGTGATTAATTGTCCGTTGAGGTTAAACAATTTCAAAACGGCATTTTTACCTTTTAATCCTTTAGCATTTACAAAAGCCATTTGCCAACCGGCATCGTAGTAAACAGCCAAATTGTTTTTATAAACAGGAATCTCGTTAAGTCCAACGGATAAAGTATCGCAAATACTTCCTGCTAAAGAACCTAAGTCGTAATTAGGATTGTTGGGTAGACCCCAATAAGTTCTACCTCCTCCTAAATAAAAACTATAAGGCTGAAAATCACACGCTGCTCCAAGGCTATCTGGTGAGTTGATAACACTTAGGTTCATATTGTACATATTGTAGGTAGTGTCTGGGTAAGGATAATTAAAGTGGATACCATCACTCCAAGCACAACTCCAGTAAATTTTATTATCAGGGGCTAATTTTAATAATCCTCCAGCTTCAATGGGGGACGATATTTGCGCTATTGTATCAACGGTGTTAGCAGGAAAACTATCATTTAAATTGTACTGAAGAAGCAACGAAATGTTGTCATTTGAAGATAAATACAATTTACTTCCATCAAGAGAAAAAGCACTTCCGACAATTGATGGATATGGCGCCACAGTATCATTGGGCTCAACTAACATATAATTATTGAAATTTCCAGTACACCGATCAAAATCTAATAATTCTATCATTCCTAAATAATTAACCAATGCCATTTTATCTCCTTGGTTATTCATTACCATTCTAATAAATCCTTGAGTGGTTGGCACTCCAATACTTTGCATAAAAGGTCCGCTAATACCGTAAGGAGTAATTAAAAATTTATAAAAATCATTGTTCGCTACACTACCAAAGGTTTTAAAAAACACCCACCAATCTCTACCGTTACCATGTTTTACTGCGGAAATACAATCAATCGACTTTAAATTTAAAAGTTGAATATTTTTTTGTGTTACAGCGCCGAGTCCATTGTTTAATGACATATCTACCACTGAATAATAAAGTCCATAATTGCCTGAAACTCCAATAGAAAAAATGTATAAAAGGTTTGAATCATCTGGATACGGAATTATAGCAGTTTCTTGATACCATAAACCCATTACAATTAAATCACCATTTTGGATAATTGCACCAGAAGAATTGTAAATATTCCCATTTTTAAATGGATAGGTACTTGTCATGCCTGATGGGTCATATGCAACATAAAATAATAAATTTCCAACTGCATTACAATAAGTCGCCGAAGTTCCTCTTGACTTAATATTGTACTTCAATGGCAATGGAGGAGTTTGATTAAAATTTATCCCAGAGCTATCACCGAAAATCCATACATTACCATGTTGAGAGAATGCGTCATTTTTTATAACTAGCGAAATCAATATGAATAATACTACCTTAGGGAAATTCATTTCAATGTTGTATTATTAATTTTCTTTTTTCAATATCACCATCATTAGAAATAAACTCAAGAAAGTAAATTCCAGAAGAAAGTTGTTCTAAATTGAATTGCATTTTCAGATTACTGACATTACGATTAAACAATATCCTTGAAGAGGCATCCTTCAACATTAAATTTCCATTTATTTTTGAATAGAATTCAATGTATAATACATCATTGGCAGGATTGGGAAAAATTTTTATATTTCCACTTTTTAACACTAAAGAAAGACCTTGATTACTTTGCTTCAATGAATATGCTCCGTCTTCGATTCGAAGTTTTTTAAGAGAACGGGCTAAATATACCCCTCGGCCTCCTACAATAGCCGGTTGATAAGCCACATTTTTTAATGTTAAGTCTTCAATTGTAGTCCAATCCTCATAACTTTTAGATATCTTCCTATTTAAAAAAATCGAATTAACTTTTTTCAAGTTTTCTTCCATAATATTTTGTTGAAGCACTGAATTGTTTTTAATTATTGCTGATGCAATATCATCTTCCTTTAATAATTTAATTACTTCGTTTAATTTCTCAATATTACCCCCAATAAATGCATTGACATATTGTTCGTAAAAAGCAGTTAAAATATAAGAACTATCCTCAATTAATGAACTAAATGCATACACCTTGTCGTAATACTTATTTTCAAGTACGTCAATAGGATAAATTATTGAATCAAGTATAATTTTATTTAAATAGGCACCTTGAAGTAATGAATCTCCATGATAATACTTATTTGAAAAAACACTAATTCCACAAGGTTCAGCTTGTTGACAAGAATATGTAGCAACTAATGGAAAAATAACAAAGCCTTTATATGGATACGGTGAAAAAGGGTTTGTTGTGGCACTACTTCCTATATAATACCAATTTACAGGTACACCTGGCAAACCTTCCTCAATTTTATAGTTATTCAATGATGCATCATAATTCAGTCCGTTCCAAATATTTCCACTTCCACCACAATAATATCCTTGGTCGGTTAAATCAATTGCATCGAAGAACATTCCTGAGGGGTAACTTTCATTTATTGTATTACAAAGTAATCTTGTTTCTTCACATGTGCCAGCTCCATAAAATCCTTTTCGCATGTTAGTAATTTCATTTAAACTAAATAAGCTAGCTCTGCAAGATTCAAATCTAATTCCCTGAACGTTCGACAAGAATGTATTATTGGTTGTATTCCATGAAATGGTATTTCCAATAACATTTGTGTATTCACAATTTTGCAATGAGATACCTCTGAATTCAAAATTATTGGCATTTACTTCATCTTCTGCAAAGTCAAGATCGATAAGGTTATTTGTTATTTTTTGTTCGTATTGCTTTCCGTACAAATTAATTGCAAATATCCCTGCTAAATGATTATGAATGTCGTTTCCTTCAATTAATAATGGAAAGTCATTGTAGGCTCCAAATACATGTATTGCTTCATAATTATTATTCTGCGCCTGTGAAGTACCGGCTGATAATAAAAAATGGTTTTTGCTGATATTAGCCTGCGAAACAGAGCGACTATTCCACCATTCAATACCAACTAAACATTCCGTAAAAGTATTTTCTGTTACAGAAAAGTTGTCAAAATTTGACCAGTCATTTTCGATGCCTTTGTTTAAACCATTAAAGTCTGAATGATTTACAATTAACTCTCCACCATTATTTAATAGTATTCCTTTGGTAGCCAAAGCATTGTTTGTATTTATGGCATTGAAAGTTGTTCTAATTACATTTATTTTACTTTGATTATTTCCATAAATACTCGCTGACCCAGGTTTATATGGGTAAACTGGATCAGATTCTATATTATTAAAAATAGCGTTTTTGATTTCAACTTGCGCTTGCGATGAAATTATTCCAGAATGCATGTCCGAAAATGTATTCAGACCACCTTGACTTGCACTAACACCAATCAACACATTCGTATTATTTAAGCTAATTCCAGCCATTGGTCGCGATCCAATATCCCAAAATTGACCGGCGTATTTATTGGAAAGCATATTAGTATGGCCGAATATTGAGCCACCTATTTTCCACGACTGAACATTATCTCCATCCAATGATAAATGATCAGCTTCAATTCCTAAAATATTGTCATAAAAATTTGTGTTGTTAATAGTCAACTTGCTTCCGGGTAACGAATTAAGCGCAACCTCTGCATGATTAATTGATGATTTCCCACTTAAACCATCAGAAATAAATTCGCCAGAATTATTCACTACTCCCTTCCACATCTCTATGCACTCATTATCAAAATCCGCATCAATTAATTCAAGCGAATATCCGGGCTCTATGAGTAAACTTGCTCCTTCAGTAAAATGTACGTCCATTGAATTAAATTGGATGCCTTTGTAAAAGGTAGAATTCGTTCCGTTTTTAATATGGAAATCACCATTTATTACTAATGGCGTATTCATACCTGCGGTATTCTTAACTTGTAAAATATTATCTTTAATCTGTGTATAAGAAAACACTGTACTGTTTTGATTAAGAATATCAATCAAATTTCCAATATCTGAACCCGGTTGCAATTGATAGGTTGTTTGGTTACAGCAATTGAAGAAATTTACTTTTGCACTTTTCGTTGATGTACATGTTCCATTTGTTACAGAAACATTTATTACATCACTCTCACTGACTGCGGCTGAACTAATTACAAGAGTTGGAGGCACACTTGTAATTGCATTACTCATACCTTGCCAAGTATAACTATATGTACTGGCAGAATTTGTAGAGTGTGATAACTCTATTGCCAATGCATTTCTATTACAAGTTGTGTATTCTGGTTCTAAATTAAATGCCGTAGGGACATCAATACTTATTGATGATTTTGCAACTGTAGTTTCATCAGTTACATATACTGTGTAAATTGTAGGGTAATCCGGATTAACAAAAATATCTTTTGTATTACCAACTCCATGATTATTGTCCGGAAACTCATCGTTAGTAGGTGAAGTAATCCATACATACTTATACTTTGTTGGATCACCACCAATTGCATTTGCTGTAAGTTTTATTGCTGAAGAACCAGGACAATAACTTACATTGGGCGCTGAAATACTTACAGTTACTGGAGAAGGTGCAACATGCACTGATATTGTTTTTGACGATAATATAGATACACCAGGTGGCGTATAAAACACTGTAAAGGAAGTATCGGCTGTTGGATATACAAATATTGTTTGAGTTGTATCTCCCGTACTCCATAAAACGGGAATTGTGTCTATATTAGTAATTGATATTGCTAATTTAGAGCCGGCGACAATATTATCGCTTTGAGCTTCTATTACAGGAACCCAAATTGAATTTTGATAAATTCTAGTAACACTAAACTTAGGTAATTTAATCTTTCCGCTGGATGGTACTATAGAAGAAATTGCACCAACTTGTGCTGACAGTCCACAGTCAACAAATGTATATACCGGACCAGAAGATGCCAACCCATTTGCATAATACTGTGGGTTATCAACGCTAATTTGTACTATTTGGCTATTTGGAGATGAATACCCCAAATTATTTATATTTACATCAGGCACTTCAGTGTCGCTCAAATTTAAAATTATTGCACTATTATTATTGTTAGAGTTATTAAACTGCCAACCATAAATTGCCAAATTGCCAGTATTTATTTCAGGAATAAAAGGATTACCGGTAGAGGAAAAGTTTATTGGAGTTCCGGATATTGCTCTGTTTAGTGCTAGCGCTATTTGCTCCATAACAATTCCTTCAGAAGTTTTGCCGTAAGCTACACTTGCAGGTGAACCTGAAGAACAAACGGGTGAACTAAAGTCACCTCCACTTTCTAATCCTGTAATTGAATTAAAAAAATTGGCAAAAACAAAATTACCTGATTGGGCATGTAAATTGCATCCTTCAATTTTTTTATTTTCCAATAATTTTAAAGTTTCAAAGCCGGCAATCAAACCATGATACCATGTGCCATGTATTTTTAAATTAGATTTATCGAACAAATTATATTCTGTAATCCACACTGGAATATTAGAAGTTGAAGGGCTAACTTGGTTAATATAAGTATTTACCTCTGTTACATCGGTTAGCACTTTGCCGAACAATACTTTATAATCACTTGAAAATCCTTGATATGATGCTAAGCCGGAGGCCTTATATTGATGTAAGCTAAACACATCAGGCATGTTATTCCCAAAAGCATTCACCAACTCATTATTCCAGCCAAGCCTCCTTTCGTTTCCTGCATTTAGATAATCAGTATTCGCAGCGACTGCGGATATTTTCAAGTTACTTCCTAAATATTTTTTCAACTCGATTTGCCAAGCTTTCACCAAATCAGCATATTCAGTTGCAGTACCGAATTTTTCTTGATATGCCATAGAAGACAAATAAAATTCATTCCCTATTTCAACTCTATTAACATTTAGATTTTGCAGTTTAGCTTCTAACAACATAGCGATCTGATAATTCAAATCTGATGTTAATGGATTTAAAACAAATAAGGGTTTTGTTCCTGTATTAGCTAATGTAACAGCAAAATCTTGTATATAATTACTACCTTGAGTATTTAATGTAGAACCGGAGCCGGAGAAAACCGGGGCAAGTCTGCTTAGTTTTTGAAAGTCTAAGTCCATCGATAAAGCTCCTTTGTCTTCCATGTTTCTGAAAAACCAACCTTCTTGCCAATCCCAATAATTACCTGCTGTTCCACCGGGATATCGCAAGTATTTAGCTTTAGAAGCAATTAACCCCAATCTAACCTGAGGATTTGCATAGTCGGAATTGGCGTCAAGTGTATTTTGGCCATTCAGACCATAAAAGTCGGATATAGTTCTACTCTGAGCATTATTAAGACTTAAACTAACTTGTTGCGCCGACGAAAAAAGCGAAAATAACAACAAAACTAAAATGGTAATTAAATAAGCTTTTTTCATGATTTTATAGTTTATAAGTTAAAAGTATTAAGAAAATTTAAAAAAAAACAAATCATTAATGTTTAATATAAATAAAAATCGCCCCCCTATTTCACTGAAAGAACTTCAGTGTCATTAGCAAAAACAGAAAATTTTTCAAACTTGCATATTTTTAGTTACGCACTTTTAATAAAACATAAAAATTCCAATTATAGCTCATCATTCAAAAGTAATGCTACTACATAACATTACTCGCAATTCACATTATCACAAAAAACGCCTCTAACAACCCCCATTCAAAAACTAAAATTTAATTATATAATCCCCTTTTCTTTCAGCAATTCTTCCATTTCGTTCTGCACGGCATGCGCTTCGATTCTTGCTTTGGCAGCAAAATCAGTTCCGTTGCCGGCATAAATTATTTGTCGCGATGAGTTCACCAGCAATCCGCATTGTGCGTTCATTCCCGCTCTCGATATAGCTTTTAAATCGCCACCCTGCGCTCCTACACCGGGCACTAAGAAGAAGTAGTCTTTTGCTAAGCTACGCACATGTGCAAATTGCTCACTGCGTGTGGCTCCTACTACGTACATTAATTGGTCGGCACCCGCCCACTTACTGCTTTCTGCAATAACCTTTTCATACAATGGTGTTTTGCCATCAGCTAATAATTGCGTTTGAAAATCGTTAGCACCTTCGTTCGAAGTAAGTGCTAACAATATCACCCACTTGTTTTTGAAAGCGAGAAAGGGCGTAACTGAATCTTTGCCCATATAGGGCGCTACCGTTACCGCATCAAAATTCATTTTCTCGAAGAATGCTTTTGCATATAACGTCGACGTATTACCGATATCGCCGCGTTTAGCATCTGCAATTATTAAAATATTATCGGGAATAAGATCCAATGTTTTTTGTAAGCTCATCCATCCTTCTACACCCATACTTTCGTAGAATGCTAAGTTGGGCTTATAGGCTACGCATAAATCTTTAGTAGCTTCTATGATTTGCTTATTGAATTCGAAAATAGGATCTTCAGTTGAAAGTAAATGAGAGGGAATTTTTGTGATATCGGTATCGAGTCCTACACATAAATAACTTTTCTTTTTCTTAATCTGTTCAACTAATTCTCCTGATGTCATTGGTCTTTTGTTTTATGTTAAATTCATGATCCCATCATTGTTTCCTCTTTCATCTTCTCGGTATTTTCTGCGAATTGCAATGCATCAATAAATTCTTGCACATCGCCATTCATCACTGCTGTAAGATTATGACTCGTAAATCCAATGCGATGATCGGTTACGCGGCTTTGAGGATAATTATACGTTCTAATTTTTGCTGAGCGATCTCCAGAAGAAACAAGCGTTTTTCTTCTTTGCGAAACTTCGTTGTTGCGTTTAGCTAATTCCATCTCATACAATCGAGTACGTAACATATTCATAGCGCGCTCACGATTTCCATGTTGCGATCGTTCAATCTGACAAACCACAACAATTCCCGTCGGCTTATGCGTTAATTGCACTTTTGTTTCTACTTTATTTACGTTCTGACCACCAGCACCTCCCGAACGCGATGTTTGCAATTCAATATCTGCAGGATTAATTTCAACTCCGTCGAATTCATCGGCTTCAGGCAGCACCACAACCGTTGCCGCAGAAGTATGAATTCTTCCTTGTGTTTCAGTTAGGGGAACACGTTGCACGCGATGCACTCCGCTTTCATATTTCAATACACCATAAGCACCCGGAACATTAATCTCCATCACAATTTCTTTATATCCTCCGGTATTGCCATCATTAAAATCAATCACATCATATTTCCATCCACGTTGTTCACAATAACGCTGGTACATACGCGCTATATCACCAGCAAAAATACTCGCTTCATCGCCACCGGTACCAGCACGAATTTCAAGAACGGCGGGCTTGCTATCTTCAGGATCTTTAGGAATCATTAGCATCTGAATATGCTCTTCTAACTTCTCTAATTTAGGCTCTAATTCTTCTAGCTCGGCTTTCGCCATCGCACGAAAATCTTCGTCCTTATCGTTATTCAATACTTCACGGGCTTCCTGAATACTATTGAACAGTGCGCGAAACTGAACCGTAGCTTCTACAATTTCTTGTAAATCTTTATACGATTTATTCAACTGCTGAAATCTTTTCTGATCAGCAATTACAGAAGGATCGCCAAGCTGTGTGCCAATGTCATGGTAGCGGGCTTCGAGACTTTCTAACTTCTCTATTAAACTTTCTTTCGACATGATTATGTTATACTCTTATCACCAGATATATTCTCCGTGATTACTTTTAATGGTTAACTTCTTTTTGTCGGAGGCTTCTACGCGCCCAATAATCTTTGACTCGATATTAAACTCTTTCGCAATCTGTAAAATTACTTCTGCCATCTGCGGCTTCACATAAAACTCCATACGGTGTCCCATGTTAAAGACTTGATACATTTCTTTCCACTCGGTTCCCGACTGTTCTTTTATCAATTGAAACAAAGGAGGAACATCGAATAAATTGTCTTTGATGATATGCAACTCATCAACAAAGTGAAGCACTTTTGTTTGTCCGCCTCCACTGCAATGCACCATTCCATGAATAGCATTTCTATATTGATCGATTATCGCTTTTACTACCGGCGCATATGTTCGTGTTGGCGACAAAACTAATTTACCGGCATCTACAGGAACGCCATCCACTTTATCGGTTAACAATTTTGATCCCGAATAAACCAATTCACTATTGATACCGGCATCATATGTATCAGGATATTTTTCAGCTACCATTTTACTAAACACATCATGACGAGCAGAAGTTAATCCGTTGCTACCCATACCACCGTTATAACTTGTCTCATAAGATGCTTGTCCGGATGAACTCAATCCTACAATCACATCTCCATCACAAATATTTCCGTTGTCAATCACCTCCGATCTTTTCATTCGGCAAGTAACTGTGCTATCAACAATAATGGTACGCACTAAATCACCTACATCGGCAGTTTCCCCTCCTGTAGTATAAATATTCACCCCGTAGCTTTTCAGCTCCTCTACCAATTCTTCTGTGCCGTTGATGATGGCAGCAATCACTTCAGAGGGAATTAATCGTTTATTGCGCCCGATTGTCGATGACAATAAAATATGATCGGTAGCACCCACACATAACAGGTCGTCGATATTCATTACCAAGGCATCTTGCGCAACACCTTTCCACACCGATAAATCACCTGTTTCTTTCCAGTAAGCGTATGCCAAAGAACTCTTAGTTCCTGCACCATCAGCATGCATGATATTGCAATAAGCAGGGTCGTTGCCTAAAAAATCGGGCACAATTTTACAAAAAGCTTTAGGAAACAATCCCTTGTCAATTTTCTGAATGGCCGCATGGACCTCATCCTTGGTAGCTGATACTCCACGCTGATTATATCGATCGGAACTATTCATGATGCAAATTTAAGGATATGCCTACTCTCTTGTTTGACTCCAACTAAAAAAAAACGTCCTGAAGGGTTAATGCTTCAGGACGTTTTCGTTATCAATCGTAAATTAGTTTTTAGGTACGTAAGTTGTTCCTGTAACTTCAAACTCTGTACGACGATTATATTGGTGAGCTTTCTCACGTAATTCGTTAGGTTCAAGCTTATCAATAAAGTCTTTCGTTAATACATCACCACGTTTAAATGGTAGGTATTCTTCGTCATTCTCAATTGATTTCGGATTTGATTCACCTTTACCTTCGAAAGTAAGACGATCTTTAGGAACTCCGTTAGCTACTAAGTAATCAAGAACGCTCTTCGCACGACGTTCAGATAATTTTAAGTTGTAATTATCATCAGCACGGTAATCGGTGTGAGAAGTCAACTTAACTGTAATCGTCGGATTTTCGTTTAATGTAGTAATTAGGCCATCAAGTGCTTTCTTAGACTCAGCACGTAATGTCGATTTATCAAGATCGTAGAAAATTTCAGGAACTGTGATTGGCTTAGCTGTAGACTTTAACGGGAAATCAAAGTCTTTGCTGAAATCCTTATCTTCTTCAATTCCTACAGTTGTTAACTCATGGAATTTAGTTAAGTAACCCGTGAAAGAAGCAGAGATTTTGTACTTCACATTAGGCTTTAACGGATAAGTATACATACCGTCAGCACCTGTTCTAACGCTTAAAGAAGTACCATCGCTACCGAATAATTCAACGGTAGCACCTTCTAAATTTTCTTTAGTATCAGTGTCATAAACACGACCACCAACATTCAACTTTAAAGGCGGAACTACGAATGAGTAGATATCATCAGCACCTTGTCCGCCTGCGCGATTAGTACTGAAATAACCTGTTGTTTCAGAATTAAAGATCACACCAAAATCATCACCACCCGAATTCATAGGCGATTTAAGGTTGATAGGCTCTGACCAAGATCCAGCATCATTTGTAGTATAGAACATATCTAAACCACCCATTCCCGGCTTACCGTTAGATGAATAGTAAAGACGACCGTTCGTAGCCATGCGGGGAAACATTTCGTCTCCTTCGCTATTTACAGTAGCGCCTAAATTAGCAGGGGTACCCCATGAGTTGGCATTTCCATCCCAAGCGCTCATCCAAAGATCTTTTCCTCCGAATCCACCAGGCATATCGCTTGCAAAATATAATGTTTTGCCATCAGGTGATAAACAAGGATGTCCACATGTATAAGCGTCATTATTAAAAGCCAATGCAACAGGATCACTCCATTTGCCATCGGCACTTGTTGTCATCAGGATTTTACATTGCGTATTCTTCTCTTTAATTGATGGACACGTTGTGAAATACATTGTTTTCCCAGTTGCATCAAAACAAGCAGCACCATCCGAGAACTCAGAGTTGGCAGGACCTGCAAATGCTGTAGGAGTACTCCACTTAGAATTATTGTCCATAGATGATTGGAAAATATCGAAGAACTTCTCGCCATACCAATTATCGTTCTTTGTTCCTGAAGCTTCTTCACGTGATGAAGTAAATACAAGGCTTCCTTTCACTGCAGGATTTTCACATACAGCAAAATCATAGTACTTGGTATTTAATGCAGCTAAATTTTCAACTTTTGTACGAGTAGGTTTGTCAACCCATGATTGTGCGTCTTCACATGCTTTTACCATAGAAGCAACGCGAGCATCTGCTCCGTTCTTTTCTTTATAGGCATTGTACTGAGCGATGGCATCAGCATACTTGCTATTTGCTTTCAATGCGTCAGCAAAATGTAAAGTCGCAGAAGGATCTTTGTACTTCGCTTTAACAGCTTTTCCATACCAATCTTCGGCTTCAACATTGTTGTTGGTCATTCGAGCACACTCACCGGCGCGATAAGCCGCCCAACCTTTCAGCTCGTTCTTTTTGAACTTAGCGTAGGATTTCTTGTACAAGGTAGAAGCAGCATAATACTGCCCCGTATTAAAAAGCTTGTCAGCCTTCTGAGTCTTCGTCTTCGGCGTTTTAGGAGAGTTGTCAGCAGCAAAACTGCATACGATGGCCAATGAAAAGACCAATAGCAGGCTTAAGGTTTTCTTAATCATAAGGGAACGTGAGTTAACAGTTTCACAGAAGGACAAAGGAAACAAATTATTTCAAATTGAAAAAGTGATATCCATCTTTCGTTAAAAGTCATTCAGTACTGATTATCAGAAACTTATGGTAATATTGACAAAATTATATCAATTGTTGAAAAGTAGTTTCGGCGAAAACACACCATTTTAAGACGAATTTTGACGTTGAAAGTTCTTTGCTAAAGGAATCCTTCGAACTATTTTTCCGAAAATCATCTAACGAAACTATACTAATCACTTAAGATTGCCTAAAATTGCACCCTTATGAAAAAAATCTTCCCCCTTTTAATCTCCTTAATAGTATTGAGTAACGCACTGCAGGCTCAACAAGAATACAAAACATCCATTGGACTGCGATGTATTCCCGGAGCTGGCGTTACGGTAAAGCATAACATGGATGATAAGTATAGTGTTGAAGGAATTTTAGCAACAAGATGGCACGGATTTAATTTTACTGCTCTCTACCAAATCAATTACCCAGTATTTTCCGAACCCGGATTTCGATTTTATATGGGCGCGGGCGCACATGTTGGATTTTGGAATGGGAAGTACAATCCTTGGTGGGACAATGAACGCAATTACGGTGTATTCGGCATCGATGGACAAATCGGACTAGAATACACCATTAATGAAATTCCTCTTAATCTAGCTATCGATTGGAAACCTGCCATTAATATAATTGGCTACTCTGGCTTCTGGGGCGATGAAATCGGACTTTCTGTACGCTATACTATTAAGTAGGAATATTCAATTCAATTATTGATTAAAAGAAATGCTTCATTGTGCTACTTGCCAAACATTGTTTAGAGAATAATAGCAGATCTTTAAAACGATAAAAACCCTCCCCCCCCGATTTCAAATTTAACGTACCCTAAAACAACCATAGAGCTCAAAGCGACAACCAACCGCTTTAACATCGCCTGAAGCCATAAAAACCACTTCATTTCGGAAATTTAATTAACAGGTATTGAACTTATCAACACTTCGATTTCCTCTGTATTTTGAACCCTCTTTTTTACTATCTTTGTTAAGTTTTAACATAAATTGCATAACAATCTGATAATGAGCGATCAAGTGCTAGAAAAAGAATCACAAAAAAACGATTATTCGGCTGACAGTATTCAAGTCCTAGAAGGCCTAGAGGCCGTTCGTAAACGTCCTGCCATGTATATCGGCGATATCGGCGTTAAAGGATTACATCACTTAGTATATGAGGTAGTAGATAACTCAATCGATGAGGCCCTTGCAGGCCATTGTAAAAACATCGATGTTTTTATTAACCCCGACAATAGTATCACTGTTAAGGATGACGGTCGTGGTATCCCAACCGACATGCACCATAAGGAGGGAAGATCAGCATTAGAAGTTGTAATGACTGTACTACATGCTGGTGGGAAATTCGACAAAGACTCTTATAAAGTTTCGGGAGGATTACACGGAGTGGGTGTAAGTTGCGTAAATGCTCTTTCTATTCATTTAAGCGCGGTAATTTACCGCGGCGGAAAAATTTGGCAACAAGAATTTAGTATTGGCAAGCCTCTTTACCCTGTCAAAATTATTGGAGATACTGATCGTACAGGTACGGAAGTTACGTTTAAGCCTGATGACACTATCTTTACCTCAACGGTTTTTACTTATGATACGCTGGCAACACGAATGCGCGAGCTTTCATACCTTAATAAAGGTATTTGCATAAACATCACCGATCTTCGTGAAGTTGACGCAGAAAATAAACCAGTGAATGCTGATCGTTTCTTATCAGATCGCGGATTAGTTGAATTTGTTGAATTCCTCGATTCAACTCGCGAGAAGTTAATGGAAGAAGTTATTTACATGGAAGGCTCTAAAAATGATATTCCAGTAGAGGTAGCGATGAGCTACAATACCTCATTCAACGAAAACGTTCACTCTTACGTTAACAATATCAACACCCATGAGGGTGGAACTCACCTTGCTGGTTTCCGTCGCGCTTTAACACGCACATTAAAATCGTATGCCGATAAAGAGGGCCTTGTAGCTAAACTGAAATTTGATATTAGCGGTGATGACTTCCGCGAAGGACTTACTGCCGTTATTTCGGTGAAAGTTCAAGAACCACAATTTGAAGGTCAAACAAAAACCAAACTCGGAAATAACGAGGTTATGGGTGCTGTTGATCAAGCAGTAGCTGAAATGCTAGGTATTTATCTTGAAGAACATCCCCGTGAAGCTCGTTTTATTGTTAATAAAGTTATCCTTGCCGCTACGGCTCGTCACGCCGCTCGTAAAGCCCGTGAAATGGTGCAACGTAAAGGTGCTTTCACAGGCTCTGGCTTGCCAGGAAAACTAAGCGATTGTTCTGAACGTGATCCAAGCAAATGTGAATTATTTCTTGTCGAGGGAGATTCGGCGGGTGGTACTGCGAAGCAGGGCCGCGACCGTAATTTCCAAGCTATTCTTCCCCTAAGAGGTAAAATTCTGAATGTTGAGAAAGCTATGGATCATAAAATCTTCGATAATGAAGAGATCCGTAATATGTTTACGGGAATGGGCGTAAGCAAAGGAACTGCAGAAGATGAAAGAGCATTAAATATAGACAAGTTACGCTACCATAAAATCGTTATCATGACCGATGCCGACGTAGATGGTAGCCATATTACTACACTAATCCTTACGTTCTTCTTCCGCCATATGAAGGAATTGATCGAGAACGGATATATTTATATCGCGACACCTCCACTTTACCTCGTTAAAAAAGGGAAAGAAGAAGAATATTGCTGGACAGATGAGCAACGTATTGCAGCTGTAAAACGTATGGCTCCAGAAGGGAAGGAATCAACCGTAGGTATACAGCGTTATAAAGGTCTTGGAGAAATGAATGCCGAGCAGTTATGGTCGACAACAATGCGTCCCGATACCCGTACATTACGTCAGGTAACCATTGATAGTGCGGCCGAAGCAGATCGTATCTTCTCCATGCTTATGGGCGACGAAGTTCCTCCACGCAGAGAGTTCATCGAGAAAAATGCTAAGTATGCAAAAGTAGATGCTTAATCAGTAAAAACTTTAGAAAAGGCTGCCTTAGGGTGGCCTTTCTGTTTTTTTAACAAGTTCCTTTTGGATGTAATAAACAACCTTAAACCAAACAATATAGCCGTTGATCGATATTTTCAATTTTAGTGACAAAAATCTTATGATGAAACGTTGTGTTTTTCATACCTTCGCGGCAACAAAATTTAAAGCTTTACGACAATGAAAGTTACAGTTGTAGGCGCCGGCAACGTGGGAGCCACTTGCGCCAATGTAATTGCCCACAAGGAACTTGCCAACGAGGTAATTCTGTTAGATATCAAAGAAGGTATTGCAGAAGGGAAATCACTCGATATTTGGCAAACTGCGCCAATCAATTTATACGACACTCGTGTTAAAGGTGTCACGAATGACTATGCTGCTACTGCCGACTCGGAAGTAGTGGTAATCACGTCAGGACTTCCACGCAAGCCCGGCATGAGCCGTGATGACCTTATCGCTACAAATGCAGGTATCGTTAAATCTGTTACTGAAAATATCGTTAAATATTCTCCAGAGGCCATCATCATCGTGGTTAGTAATCCACTTGATGTAATGACTTATTGCGCTTATTTAACTTCAGGTCTTAATTCTAAGAAAGTATTCGGAATGGCCGGTATCCTAGATACCGCTCGCTACCGCGCTTTCCTTGCTGAAGCACTAAATTGCTCTCCTAAAGATATTCAAGCTATCCTTATGGGTGGACACGGAGATACAATGGTTCCTCTTCCTCGTTATACAACCGTATCTGGCATTCCTGTTACTGAGTTAATCGCTGCCGATAAATTAGAAGCTATTGTACAACGTACGAAAGTAGGTGGTGGCGAATTAGTAAATCTAATGGGGACGTCGGCTTGGTATGCTCCAGGTGCTGCTGCAGCTCAAATGGTAGAAGCTATCGTTCGCGATCAGAAACGTATCTATCCAGCTTGCGCTTGGCTACAAGGTGAATATGGATTGAAAGATGTTTACCTTGGAGTTCCTGTTAAATTAGGCAAAAATGGAATCGAAGAAATTATCGAACTTAAACTGAACGCAGAAGAAAAAGATCTTTTAGATAAATCTTCAATTGCAGTTAAAGAAGTAATGAGTGTATTAGATAGAATGCAAGAAACTGTGAAGTAATATTTTTATAGAATAAAAAAAGGTGCCCTTAAGGCACCTTTTTTTATTCTATAAACTTCACCTTGTATTTTTCACTCGGCAATTTACAGTGTAATTTCTTCCCAAACCATTTGTATCGCCGATGCGCAATAAACGTATATATTGCATCACGAAAGACGAAAGGAAGTATGTCAAAAAACTTCAACCATCGCAAAGGAACCGACAAACTTTTCGCAATTTCAATACACGCCTCCGATTTAACAAACACTTTCGCTTGTTGTATTAAACAAACGGATGTTAATTCTTCAACTCCATATTGCTGAAGCAATTTAATTCCAGCCACAGACTGAGAGGCCACAAAGAGAAATTTATTTTCTTTGTCGGCACGAATAATTACATCCACTGCGCGAGAACAGAAATTGCAAAAACCATCAAATACAATTATAGCTTTATCCAAAAGTTATTATCTCTTTACAGTAATAGCATAGGGATCCACAGATATTTCAGGTTTAAAACCTGGATCTTTTTCGAGTGTTGCAATATTAATAATACTTAAATAACCATTTTTTCCTGCACATGATGAAGCATGGTGAGGAGCTGGACCACCCGTATAATTTCTGTTTGCTACAATGACACAATTCTTGTCAGGATCAACAACAATACCATGCGGTTGCCATCCTACCATAATTCTTTTCACTTCCGTGAGTGAATTAATATCAATTGCACTCACCGACCCGCGCATATTCGGAAAATAGGTGTCTTCCATGTTTGTTACAAATAACAAATTCTGAGCTTCAGCCATAGCGAATTCAAGAGGAAAAATCCCTACAGGAATCACTTTTATTAAGGTGTCTGTATGCGTATCAAAAACGCGTAATTGGTTTACATCTTGACATGTAATAAAATATTTACTGTAATCAGGGCTGAATATTATTTCGTGCGGCTTTAATGGCGTTGATGCGAAATTAGCACCTAAAGGATTTAAATTTACATCTTGATAGTCGCCTGGAGAAGCAATAGGAATCTTTACCAATTTACTCGACTCTTCATACGTTACATACAATGTATCATCAGTTGCGTTTAAAGCTGAACCATGTAAATTGTTTGCCGCTCCTGTAGTTGGGAAAGGACCATAGGTTTGAGATACGCCAGCATCAAAATCAACAAATGCAACACGGCCGCCATTAAAATCAACGGCATATCCATGCTTTGAATCATTCGACAATGTAATTGTATTCCAACCTCCTGCAATTCCATCTCCTATAGGAATTGTTTTCACCAATTGATCGGTAACTGTACTATACATTTGTACAATATCAGAATTCAGAAAAACAACAACCCAATATTTACCATCAGGAGTTACTTTTATATTATGTGGCGACTCAGGAGGAGTAGCGCCTGGATGAACTCCAATATCAACCATACGCATCACCACTCTTTTATCGGCATCAAATACAGAAACAACATCACATCCTTGATTGGCGACATAATATTTTCGGCGGACTGCATTTTCAGGAAACATGATGGCACCCTCTTTTGATGGAGCTCCATTTTTTATCCAATCACGTAACACTTTATAATCAGTAATACTTATCGGACTTCCATTAACTGGCATGGTTGGCTGTACCACTAACCCTAATGAACTATCTACATTAGTGAAGTATAATAATGTACTAAAATCAGCACGAAATGGAATAGTAACAGCGCCATTGTTCGTTCCATTAAACATAACATCCCATGTACTAAGATCGAGCCCAGCTGCGCCATTTTTACTCGTTGAATTATGACATCCCGATGTCGCGCAATTATCCGTCATAATCTTCCCAACATTATCGGGATAATTAGTTACTAATGGCTCTTCATATACATCATACTTACATCCGCAGGTAAGTGAAAGCAATAAAAAGAAAGCAATTTTTTTCATACTATTAATCTCCTTCCGTAATGTAAATATTCCAACTTTGAGCTCCGTCTTTTTGACTCGTACTAAAAGGTGTTCCTCCTTTTACAATGTAGTTTGATGAATCAATTAATGCACTGTCAATTCCTGTTGCATAAAAATAATAATCACCACAATTTAAACCCGTCAACTTCGCAATGGAACTAGTGTCGTCTGCTTTAAATGACAAATCATAATTCGATGGATTTTCCCCAGGAAATTCTGTCGTATTAAACTTAACGTACACCTTGCACCCTTTAATTGGTTTAGTATGATGCACCATGTTTGCAAGCACGGTAAGACTACCTCCCGACCCAGCTTCACATTCATTTTTCTTTTTACAGCCACTCGCGAAAGCAAGAATTAAACCAGCCATTAAAAATAATTTGATTTTATTTATCATAGTATTTTGGGGTTTACTGTTTGATGAATTTTTCGGTAAAATACATTCCGTTACTCGATAGTATGCAGACATATGAACCTGATGGCAATCCTGAAGTATTCAAAGATATATTTTCTGATGTAATTCTTTGATGAAGTATTTCTTGGCCGAGAATATTCCTTACCGACAACTCTGTTTTTTCTGATGCTTTGAAGGCTTCGAATTTAACAAACAACTTATCTTTTACAGGGTTTGGAAATAAAGTAAAATACAAATCAGAAGTAGTTATATGATCAATTAACCCAATCGATGTATTCTGCGTATATAAAACCACCCCGCCGTTCTGATTACCAACAACGAGATCGTACTTTCCATCTACATCTACATCGCCCATAGCTATGCTTACATGTTGCGGCTCAAAAATATTTTGAAACATACTATCAACTAAAGTAAAATTGCCGGTTAAATTTCCATCAATATTATTATAGTGATAAATATAACCACTTAATGAACCTACTAACAATTCGGTGCCTGTTCCATTATCAAACACTAAAGGATTACTTAATCCAGCATAAGAGTTCCATTTTTTCACATTTACACCTCCCCAATTAGTGCTAGATAACGTAAAGACAGGAGCGGTCATTGTTCCAGTGTTTTGATAATAATTCAAATTTCCCGTTCTTTCGCCTACCACTAAATCAATTAAGCCATCTTTATTAACATCCACTAATTGCGGGGTCGAATTATAGCCAACATTAATGCTTTGATAATTTACTTGCGCAAGAGAAAAATTGCCGACAGAAATTTGTTGATAATAGATTAGATTTCCGCTCGACTCACCTATTAACATGTCCTTATCTCCATCACCATCTAAGTCGCCAAATGTTGGAGACACGGCCAACAAGCCTGTCGTTGAAAGTGAAGCAAAGTCATCCGTGATGAAGGTATATTCTTTCGAAGACCCAGAAGAGACATTCATGTAATATGCTATTTTACCGGTAAGAATATTTGCATCTGACCTGTAATCATTCCCAATCAACAAATCATCTTTACCATCGTTATTTACATCAAAAAAAACAGGATGTGCAGAAGTACCAACTTCTAACATTTCATCAACCAGCCATCGATTCGTTAAATGATGAAAAATGTTAGTGACGTTATTTGTAGTATTACTATAAAATTTAATGTTATTAAAATCTTCGCCCGTATCGAAAAAATTAGATGCTATAAAATCTTTATTGCCATCATTATTTCCATCAAAATAATATGGAGCGGCTACATCGCGAAGTAAAACAGATTGATTATAAGAGGGAAAAGCAGAGTCTTGTAAACACATATATGCCGAATCAAGATTTCCGCAATTATTAACGTACAATACATTTGGCGAAAGCACATCTCCATTTAAAATGTCTTTATCACCGTCGCCATCTAAATCAGCTGCTAACAAGACTGATCCAGAGTGCCTTTTTTCATTTACAGAATTTGATAATTCAACTGCTGCAACATCCGAATTATTTCGAATAGGATTAGCAGGCAATAAAGGACAAGCCGGTAAAACAGGAGGAAGATCAGCAGCATTATATCCACTCTTTAATGCAAAATATCCCCAACATTGTGGGATATTATAAAACAAGAATCCAGCAGCATTTCCCGTTGAATCCATTGAATAATTTTTATGATATTCAACCCAGCTTCCACTGATAGAAAATGCTAACACATCCATATCGCCATCATTATCAACATCAACTAATGCTGGAACATTTACGCGTGATACATATATATTGGTAGAAAAGGAGCCATAGTGCGTAGTTAATTGATTCGTTACTAAGGTAAAATGCAAACCATTTTGAACATTGTAATCATTTCGATAACAACTAATGCCAGCATTGACATAAGAAAACAAATCTAAATCACCATCCCCATCATAATCATAAGTACGAATCCACCCTTCAAGTTCAGAAGGAAATCTAGAAACAAACTCAGGCGCATAAACATAAGAGGCCTTTTTATAAATCCCCAAATTAATAAAAGGAGCGATTCGATTACTTGCAGAACAATAAGCAACAAGATCCATAATATTATCGCCATTCAAATCCATTTCGGCAAATACTGCTCCGTTAAGCCCACCGGCCCAGGCATTAGCAAGTGTTTGTCCTGCCACCGTAATATGCACTGTTGTATCACGATAGAGATGTACCGTTTGCGCATTTGCAATAAAAGCAAAACAACACATTATCACGACCAAGTAAATTCTTTTAAACATGTTTTTATTTTTTTATAAACGGCAAAGAAAATTGTTGCCCTTGAACTTTTACTGAAACAAGATAAACTCCCGACGAATACATACTCAGATCGAATGAGAAGTAGTTGTTATTTACATAATAGCTGATTAATTTATTTCCGAAAACATCCATTACTTCAACTAAGCGGATAGCATCATATGCATTTTCAAATTTTATATTTAATCGGTCGGTCACTGGATTTGGATATAGCGCAAAATACGGCAATCCTTTTTCTGCAGATGCGAAACCGTTGCTTACCGATTGAGTATATAAGCGGAATCCTCCAGCTGAATTACCTGTCAACAAATCAAACTTACCGTCACCATCAATATCGGTCATTGCAATCGTTACTCTTTTCGGTTCATAGATTTGTTGATAGGATGAATCTTGTAATGTAAAATTACCCGATAAGTTTCCGTCGATATTTATGTAATGAAATATGGATCCGCTTTCACTTCCCACTAATAACTCATAACCGCTACCGTTATCGAACAACAATGGCGCGCTATACCCTGCAATGGTTCCTGTAGCAAGAACATTGACCCCTCCAAAGCTACTTGTTACGAGCGTAAATGCTGGAGCGCTTAATGTACCTGTATTGCGGTAGTAATTCAGCACTCCGTTTCTTTCTCCGATAAGTATATCGTTTAATCCGTCGCGATCAATATCAATAATTTGAGGAAACGAATTATTCCCGATATCGATACCTTGATATTGAGGCGCATTAAAAATGAAATTCGGAGTATTGCCTGCACCGGAAGTGTTCTTATATAATATCAATGTACCATCTGCATTTCCCAATAACAAATCAACATCTCCATCATTATCAATATCACCGAAGGTTGGCGTTAACGCAAATTGCAATAAATTACTAATGTTAAGCCAATCGCTAGTTATCAATTCGAATGAAGGATTAGTAATTGTTCCCGTATTTCTGAAATACGACAACTTCGACATTTGAAATTGCGGATTGTGGTTATACAAATAATCATTTCCTGCAATAATATCTTTTTTACCGTCATTATCCACATCAAAAAATGCTACGGAAGAAGCACTTCCGATATCAATCATATTATCAATTAAGAAACGGGGATATATATATGAAAAAACATTCGCACAATTACTGCCTGTATTTTTATAGAAGTAAACATTATTATAATCTTCACCCACTGTTGCAAACGGTGTAACAATCATATCCTTTATTCCATCATTATCAACATCCATATAATAAGCAGCGGGCAAATTCTGCATATTTACACTTTGATTATACGAAGGAAACAGCGTGTCTTGAAAAGTAATCAATGCCGAATCTTGAGTGCCGCCATTTTCTAAATAGAGTAAATTCTCTCCCAAGATATCTCCATTAATTAAATCGATATCACCATCACAGCCTTCATCAATAGGTGTAAGCACAGATCCAGCATGACGATCTTTATCATATCCATCACCGTTAGAGGTCATACGTTGTGTAGAACATGACTGATTCAACAATGCTGTATTTGTTAATCCGCTTAATTTAAATCGACCCCAACATTCGGGTTCTACCACAAAATTTAATCCGTTACAAGTACCTGACGAATCCATGCTATAATTTTTGTGATACTCTAAAAAATTACCTGAATTAGTAAACGTAACAATATCCATATCTCCATCGCCATCCATATCGGTTAGGGCTGGCATATTTACTTGTGCAACAAATACGGCAGCAATCCCCGAAGCATACAATGAATTCACCTGCTGGGTAACCAACGAAAACGACAAACCATTTACTATATTAAAATCATTACGATAAACGCCTATTGCATTATTGGAATATGTAAAAAGATCTAAGTCGCCATCACAATCGAAATCAAAAGTACGTACCCAGTCATGAATAGATGGGAACATGCCCATAAATTGCGGAGAGTACAAATACGAAGTAGAAACGCCAATTGATGTGTTCAAAAAAGTAGTAAGTCGGTTGCCTACACGATCGAACGATAAAATATCCATTTTACCATCACCATTCAAATCTATTTCATTTAGAATAGGGCTATTCATCCCACCTGCCCAAGGATATTGCAATACCATACCGTTAACCATAACGGCTGGTATTTGGTCGGCAAACAGAAATTGGCCGGACTGGCTTTTCGCTACCTGACAGAGGTAAAGAAAAGAGAGCAGCACTAATAAACGCTTCATAAAACAGGGCAATAGTATTGGATTTGTAACTCAAAGATATGAATAATCACAGATCAAAAATGCGTAAACACACTTCATTAATTACACAGAATAGGGCTAATTACGTAAGAATATTGAATCTTTGCATAATAATAAACCCGAAAACCCGTATTTAGCATGGCCTCCTTCGATATAGTAAATGAAGTCGATATTCAGAAACTCGACAATGCCATCAATGTAGCAACCAAAGAATTCACTAACCGCTTCGACTTCCACGGATCGAAAACTTCGTTAGATCTCGATAAAAAAACGATGGTTTTAACATTGGTTACGGAAGACGAGATGAGATTAAAGGCCGTGCAAGACATTATCATTTCCCGCATGATGAAGCAAGGTTTAGAAGCGAGCAACCTCGACTTCGGCAAAGAAATTTATGCGTCTGGAAATATGATTAAAAAAGAAATCAAAGTAAAACAGGGAATCGACAAAGAATTTGCTAAAAAAATCATCAAACTGATTAAAGATACAGGCATTAAAGTACAAGCCTCTATTATGGATGAACAAATTAGGGTAACTGGGAAGAAACTCGACGATTTACAGGCGGTTATTGCCAAAGTTAGAGCCAGTGAACTCGACATTCCTCTGCAATTTACAAATTTTAGGAACTAAGGCGAATAATCCTTCACAATTCAATACAACAATTAGAAAAAGATTTGAGCCTTAAAAATGAAGAAAAAAACAATTCACTGAGCTGCAATAACTACTAATAATCAATGAATTAAAAAATAGTTGAAGGTTGCTAGCAAATCACAAAGGGTCATTTATGTCAATAATTCATCACTTTAATAAGTGTACGCAACAAATACTTAACACAGCATCGTTTTTAAGTTCGTTAGGAATCATTATTATTGTGCCCTTAAAAAAAATCAAAATTTATCAACTACTTAATTAACAAAAACTAAGTCTTATTATGAGCCAGAACAAATCAGGAGGGATCCAGGGCATGCTCGCGGCGATCGTGATCCCGGCAGCTTTAGTTATCGCTGTCGTAATCTTTAAGTTCGTCCTTGGTAATTCATCTAATTTCCAGGACAACAACCCTGAACTTAACCCATTACCGGGAAACTTCTTAGGAATTGTATACAAAGGAGGCTTCATTGTACCCATCTTGATGGCGTTATTAATGATCACTATTACCTTTGTAATTGAACGTTTTATCACTATCGGACAGTCAAAGGGATCAGGTCGTGTTGACTCTTTCATTAACACAATTCGTCAATCTTTATCAAAAGGCGATATCGATTCAGCTTCGAAAGCATGTGATGCTCAAAAAGGGTCAATTGCTGCCGTAGTTCAAGCAG
Source organism: uncultured Bacteroidota bacterium (assembly GCA_903881665.1). Lineage (GTDB taxonomy): Bacteria > Bacteroidota > Bacteroidia > AKYH767-A > OLB10 > CAINEC01. Next base: position 27,899 of record CAIRUC010000018.1, read on the forward strand.
GATTAAAAGCGTACAAACAAATGGAAGGCGACAAAGGGCTTGATAAAGAACATAAAGTTGCAACTATTCAGAAAGAAATTGAAGAAGCTACCACATTAGAGCTTCCTATGTTATCAAAAAACTTAGTAATCATTTCTACTATCGCTTCTATCGCAACCCTTATGGGATTATTAGGAACGGTATTCGGTATGATTCGCGCATTCGCGGCTCTTGCACAAGCTGGATCTCCGGATGCTACAGCACTTGCAACAGGTATTTCTGAGGCCCTTATCAATACAGCCTTTGGTATCGGCACATCTGCAATTGCGATCATTTTCTACAACTACTTCACAAATAAAATCGACTCTATTACTTACGGAATCGACGAAGCGGGTTATAGCATCGTTCAGACATTCAACTCACGTAACTAATAGTTCCGATTCATTTTAACTATTAAAAAAAGAGACGTATGCCTAAAGTGAAGATGCCAAAGAATAGTCCCTCCCTGGACATGACGCCCATGGTTGATCTGGCCTTCCTCCTAGTGACGTTCTTCATGCTAACAACGCAGTTTCGTCCCGACGAACCTGTGGTTGTAGACTCTCCGTCATCCATATCGGAAAAAATCCTTCCAGACAAAGTGATGCTGGTTACTATTGACTCAACAGGTCGCGTTTTCTTTAATCTTGAAGGAAAAGTGATGCGCAAGAAAATGCTGGGGCAAATGGGAGCTAAGTATGGAGTTACGTTTGACGAAAAAGAAACCAATCGATTTGCGTTAATGACTACGTTCGGAATGACAGTACAGCAATTAAAGCAGTACATCCCTATGGACGAAATGGAACGCAAAGACTTTATGAAAAAGAGCCAGGGAATCCCCTACGACTCTCTCAACAACCAATTAGGTGACTGGATTCGTTTTGGTCGTTTAGCGGAAGCTGAGATTTCGGGAGCAGCACCTGTGGATAAGACTAAAGGATTGCGATTCGCTATAAAAGGAGATGGAAACGCCAATTATACAGCAATTAAAAGAGTAATTGAAGTGTTTCAGGAGATGAAAGTAAATCGCTTCAACCTCGTTACTACATTGGAGCAACACCCTAACATTTAAGCATAAGCCTGATCATATTACATGGCACAAATACAATCGAACGAGCAGAACTCAGGTAAGGGAGGAAAACACGGCAAAGTAAGAGCCAAAAAACAATCGACGCATATTGATATGACGCCGATGGTAGATTTGGCTTTCCTACTGTTAACCTTCTTTATGTTGACCACCACATTTGGCAAACCCAAGACAATGGAGATCAACATGCCAGTTAAGGATCCTACAAACCAAGTAAAGAATGAAGTAAACAATGCATTAACATTTCTGTTAAGCGGCGACGATAAAATATACTGGTATTACGGAGAATTAAAACCTGAAACCAAACTTACTTTAACTGACTATTCAACTCAGGGATTACGTAAATTACTCCTAGACCGCAACAAACAAGCAGTTGACGAGATCAAAACATTACGTGAAAATGCATTGAAAAATAAAATGGCCGATTCTACTTTGAAAAGGTTGGAAGTTGACGTTAAAGGAAAGAAATATGCATTAATGGTTCTCGTTAAAACTGACGACAAAGCCAAGTACAAAAATGTAATCAATGTGTTGGATGAATTGAATATCTGCCTCGTTGGAAAATATGCGTTGGTAGACCTTGATATGCGAGAGTATGACCTTATCAAAACCTTTCAACCTTAACTAATTTAACTCAGAAAATACTTTTCTTGCAACAATCGTTTTTGTAAGAAAAGTTAAATACAGAATAAAATGGCCAATAAAAAACAGTTTATCTATATTGTTGATGATGAACCTTTGCAGCTAGAGCTGTTGAAGGATCATTTGAGCAGCAAGATGGCTGGCTATGAAATTCTAACTTTTGAAACTGGTGAAGCTTGCATTGAAGTATTCAACACACACAAACCTACTATCGTTTTTCTTGATTACAACCTAGATTCTAGAGTAAAAGGAGCGATGGATGGATTAAAAGTGTTGGAGCATATCAAGAAGCTATCGCCAGGAACTGAAGTAATTATGATTTCTGGTCAAGACAGAATTGAAGTAGCCGACAAAGCACTTAAACTAGGCGCATTCAACTACATTAAAAAAGGGGATGACGCTTTACATAAAGCAGAGAAAAGTATGTTTCAGGTATTCGAAAATCTCCAAATGAAGGGATGGGATAATGTTACGTTATCTGCAAGAACCGAGATGGTATTCGCAAATAGAAATAAGCAATATGGGGCTTATGTGCTACGTACAAATTATCAAAAAACGGCAGCTACTGCTTTATTAACGACAATTGCAGTTTTCGTTTTAGCAATTTGCGCTCCAATTATCATAAATAAAATTAATGGTGGAATTGATAAATTAAGAGAGAAGCCAGTTGAGGTAACAGTGGAATTAAAGGAACCACCTCCTCTCGATAAAAACGAGCCACCACCACCACCTCCGCCGCCGCCACCACCTACAATCGAGACTGTAAAATTCACCCCTCCTGTTGTTGTAGATAAAGAAATTGCAGAAGAAGAACAACCACCACCTCAAGAAAAACTGAGTGAAACCAACGTAGGTGTGGTAACACAGGAAGGAACAGAAGGTGCGACAGAATTACCTCCGGAACCCGTTGTTGCCGATCCTGACGAAGGAAAAGTATTTACATATGTAGAAGAAATGCCATCTTTCCCTAACGGAGGCGAGGCTGGCATGTACGAATACATCAGTAAAAATATTAAGTACCCACCGTTAGCTCGTGAAAATGGAATCTCAGGAAGGGTGTTCGTAAACTTTATCGTTGATAAAAATGGTAATGTAAAAGATGTTAAAGTACTTCGTGGTATCGGCGGAGGTTGCGACGAAGAAGCAATTCGTGTAATTAAATCGATGCCTGATTGGAAAGCCGGAAAACAAAATGGACGTGCAGTTCAAGTTAGTTTTAATGTGCCGATTAACTTTACCTTACGTTAATATTAAAATTCATCAAAACAGCCTCTTCAGAAATGGAGAGGCTTTTTTGATTATAGTCTCTCGTCCTGAAATAGGTTGTCACATAAACAACTTATATTAGGGGAAAAAGAGAAAAAAAAGAAACGTAGTCAGCTAGATTATAGTTTAGCGTTCAAATTTGAATCTCGTTCGATTGAAGTAACGAATGGAATACGTATCAAAAGTCCGAAAGCATTAATGCACCGTCAGTTTTTTCAATGTACTGCTTAAAGAGTCAATGTCAACACTGATTTATGCCTGCAGTAGCTCAATATCATGCACCTTTTCGAGCCAGTTAGTGCAAACTTTTGTAAATTTGTAGCCTTAATTTCACCTCTCAATGTCAAATAAATCGAAACCAGTATTATTCTACCTCACGGCATTTATGTCTTCGCTTTACCCAATTCTAGGTATTTATATTTTACTGACTTCTGATGTGGAATATTTACTGCATGGATACAAACGCTACGTAATTGGGATTTTACTGATTGGATATGGAGGATTTCGAATGTACCGCATTAAGCAACTCCATAAGCAAATGCAAATGCAACAACAAGACTAATTAATAAAGTAGAATATTTTTCACGCGAAGCCATGCTAATTACGAACAGTTGCCGTTTAAGTAATATGACCAAAGGATTTATCCTATTACTTGTTACGCTTTTATTTAACGCTTGCGGAACCGATTTCAAAAAGCCGTATAGCGACACCACCACTTCGGGGAATGTCACTCTGGCTTCTGATGAGACATTACAGCCTTTTACCGATGCAGAAAAAGATACTTTCATGGGATTGTATCGCTATGCAAATATTACGATGAAGCATCAATCGGAAGCCGATTGTTTCAGCGACCTGATAAAAGATTCGGCAAAAGTAATTCTTGCTACGCGAAAATTAAATACGCAAGAAGAGGCCTATTTCAAGTCGAGAAATCTCTTTCCAATTACTACCAAAGTAGCTGTCGATGCTTTAGCGTTAGTAGTTAATAAAGACAATCCAGATAGCTTGATTCAAATTACTCAGCTGATCGATATATTATCGGGCAAAACAAGCGCTTGGAAACAATTCAATCCGAAATCACATTTAGGCGATATCACATTTGTATTCGACAACAATGGTTCATCTAATGTTCGCTATTTGCGCGATAGCATTATGAAAGGCAAACCATTGCCAGAGTATTGCTTCGCCGCCAAATCAAATCCCGATGTTATCAGTTATGTAGAAACACATAAAAATGCGATTGGTGTAATTGGAGTTGCATGGATCAGCGACTTTAAAGACCCTGCCGCCAACCAATTCTTATCAAGAATAAAAGTATTAGATGTAGCTACTACATCCAACCCGGTTTATCCCGACGACTACTACAAGCCGTATCAAGCTTATATTGCGCTCCAACAATATCCCTTGGTGCGTGAAGTATATATGATCAACAGAGAAGGTCGAGCAGGACTTGGCACAGGCTTTGTATCCTTCGTGGCCGGCGATCAAGGACAAAGGGTCGTAAGAATGTCGGGGCTACTACCCGCTACGATGCCGGTAAGACTGATCCAAACTAATTAGAACAAGACGACTAAATCGACCCTCAGATAGAGCGTAAATTGCAAAACCAAAATGAAAAAATTAATTCCTATTGCAGCTATTGCTTTTGTATCATTCACAACAAAAGCACAGACTCTTAAAGATGCGATCAGACTAAATGAAAATGAGCAACATGATGCTGCATCTTCCATTTATCAGCAGCTTATTTCAAAGGAGCCGACAAACGGAACTTACTATTACTATTACGGCGAAAATTTAATGGATGCCGAAAATCCTGATTCAGCAAAAATCATTTTCGAAGCAGGATTACAAAAAGACCCTACCAACGGATTAGTACAAATCGGATTAGCGGAATTATCACTTGAAAAAGGTGATATGAATACCGGCAAACCAATAATTGATGTTGCATTAAAAATTGCTGCAGGGAAAAATGCACTTGTTTTGATGGAAGCTGCAGAAGCTTATATTCATCACGCAAAAGCGCAAGATTTAATTTCAGCGCAATCGTACCTCGATCAAGCAGCAAAGTTAGACCCAAAGAATCCTGAAGTTTATAATTTAATGGGCGACATTTACTCAGAGCAAAATAACGGATCGAGTGCTGCATTGAACTACAACAAAGCCATTGATCTCGACAAAGCAAATATCAAAGCGGTACTTCACAAAGGACAATTGTATAAACGTTCCACAAACTACGACGGCGCTATTGAAGAGTTCAACAATACATTAAAAATTGATCCGAATTTCGCACCTGCATACCGCGAACTTGGTGAAGTAAATTTCAAATTACGCAAACTCGAATTAGCGAAAGATAATTACAAAAAATATCTTGAGCTTTCGAAAAATAATACCAATGCTCGTTTGCGTTATGCATATTTTTTATACGAAAGTTCCGATTACATTAACTCACTCAACGAATTGGCAAATATTACACGTGCAGATTCAACGAACTTGGGAATGATGCGCATTATGGCGTATGTAAATTGCGAAGGAGGAAAGAACGACACCGCATTGAATACTATCAAGAAAGTATTTGAAATAACTGCAAACGACACATCACGCCGTTACGCTCGCGATTATTCATACTATGGAAAGATCCTTGCTAAAACTGGTAACGACAGCTTAGGCGCACAGTATATCAAGACAGCATTAAGCATCGATCCAAAGCAATCGGAATTATACGACGACCTTGCTGACTTATACAACAAATCGAAGAAATTTGATTTAGCGGCCCGAACCTTTGAAGATAAAATCGCAAACGTTAATAAAACAACCACTACCGATCGTTTTAACTTAGGACGTGCATGGTATTCAGCAAAAGATTATGTGAAAGCAGATACAGCATTCGCTAAAGTAACTGAATTAAATCCTAGCTGGCCAAACGGATACTTCTGGAGAGGACGTTCAAATGCACAGATAGACACAGGAGCAAAACAAGGATTAGCAAATCCATACTACGCAAAATTCATTTCATTAGCTGAAGCAGATACTACCAATATTACTAAACAAAAAAACAATTTGATTGAGGCTAACAGTTACCTTGCTTATGCTGCATTCGTAGCGAAAGACTGTAAACTCTCTATCGAATTATGGAATAAAGTTCTCAGCATAGAACCTACAACCAAGCAAGCGAAAGATGCGATTGAGAGTATTAAGAATTCGAAAGATTGTAAATAATGTGCTAATGTGCTAATGTGCTAATGGAGCGAAGCTCGTTTGAATAGAGAATAGAAATTACGAATTATAAATAATTTAAAACCGTCGGTGATTCATCGGCGGTTTTTTTATGCGTTTAAAAATTTTGTTCCAATAAAGAACAAATAAAAAATTGAGTTTGCATTTGAATTGTATATATTGACGATAACATTCAGCTCACCTCGACTTCGCTCGATGACCACTCGAATCATTTCGGCATATATCCAATTTAAAAATCAATTCATCAAGATATTGCAGAAAAAAAGAGAGCATCTCTTTTGAAAATGCTCTCCTTGATTTTAATTTTAGCTTTTTAAGCTTCTACATCGTCACTGCTATTTTGGAATTTAAATCCCAGTTTTTTGGTTTCGCCTATAGCTGTTTGGATAGTATAATTCAGGGCGTCGCTTACTGTAATTTCTTTCATGGCATCAATCGGCGGGACATTCACGTCGATATCCATTGAATACACTAAACAAGCTTCAACGATCGATTGCATAAGCTCTTCAGATACCACTTGTGTTGGGTAATCACTATGAAGAATTCCAATTTGTCGCTTTCCTTCTACGAAGAAATGGTTTTCGCTATTCACGAAAATGCGTCCCACAATTTGTCCCGCCTCCCCTCCTCTTTCATACTTCATGGCATCGGAAAGAAAATTATAAATGCTAATCATGCCGCAAGTGCCTCTTGCTTTATTCAAGCTCACATACCCTGTTTTCCAGATTGAATGTCCGGGATCAAACACAAATGCATTTGTATGCATAATAAAAATCAACACATCATCAGCCACTTTTAATTCAACTTCAAATGTCCCTCGATCGGTATATTGAATTTTAATACGTGCATCTTCTTTTCCCATCACATGCTTTAATTCTCTTTCTATATGTTGAAGAATTAATTTCAATGATGTGAACGCATGAAAAGTAGCGTCGGTAGCATCTTTATTCTGCTTCGCTTTAGTGCGCAGCAGCTGTAACACCTGATCGTTTACGGGAGTCATCGATTACAAATTAAATTAGTACGCACGCGCAAATAACACTCTTTGTCCTGAAGGATTTCCGGTAAGAATACACTTACCATCTTCAGGTTGGTTATCGAGTGGAATACAACGGATAGTTGCTTTAGAAAATTCTTTAATCTTCACTTCCGTTTCTGTGGTACCATCCCAATGTGCGTATACGAATCCGCCTTTGTTATCAAGGATATCCAAAAACTCCTCCCAAGAATCGGCACGGTATGTTTTTTCCTCGCGGAAGTCAAGGGCTTTACGATAAATATTTTCTTGAATTTGTTCTAACAAATGTTCAACTTTAATATGCAAATCGGTCATTTGATACACTGCTTTCTCTTGCGTATCACGGCGAGCAACTTCTACTGTTCCGTTTTCAAGGTCACGCGGACCGATAGCAATACGTACAGGAACCCCTTTCAATTCATATTCAGCAAATTTCCAACCTGGTTTATAAGTATCTCGATTGTCGTATTTCACCGAAATCCCTTTTTTCTCAAGTGCCTTTTTAAGCTCTGCCACTTTTTCGTTTATCGCATACAATTGCTGCTCGCTTTTAAATATTGGCACGATCACCACCTGAATTGGAGCCAATCGCGGGGGTAATACCAACCCTAAATCATCGGAGTGAGCCATCACCAATGCTCCCATTAAACGAGTAGAAACACCCCATGAAGTAGCCCAAACATATTCACGTTTACCCTCTTTAGTCGTAAACTTTACATCGAACGCTTTCGCGAAATTTTGTCCCAGGAAATGAGAAGTGCCTGCTTGCAATGCTTTACCATCTTGCATCAGCGCTTCAATACAATAGGTATCGATGGCGCCGGCGAAGCGCTCGTTAGGCGATTTCATTCCTTTAACTACTGGAATAGCCAAGATATTTTCGGCGAAATCGGCATATACATTCAACATCTTCACCGTTTCTTCAACAGCATCTTCTGCCGTAGCATGGGCAGTATGCCCCTCCTGCCATAAGAACTCGGCAGTTCGTAAAAACAAACGTGTACGCATTTCCCATCGCACCACATTAGCCCATTGATTCACAAGAATTGGAAGATCACGATACGATTCAATCCAACCACGATACGTATGCCAAATGATTGTTTCCGAAGTTGGTCGAACAATTAATTCCTCTTCCAACTTTGCCTCTTCATCAACGATTATTCCACCTCCATTCGGATCATTTTTGAGACGATAATGTGTCACAACTGCACATTCTTTAGCAAAGCCTTCCACATGACTAGCCTCTTTACTAAAGAACGACTTGGGAATAAACAGAGGAAAATACGCATTAACATGACCGGTTTCCTTAAAACGACGATCGAGTTCTTGTTGCATTTTCTCCCATATCGCATACCCATACGGCTTAATAACCATACAGCCTCTTACAGCAGAGTTTTCGGCCAAGTCAGCCTTAATTACCAGATCTTGGTACCATTGAGAATAATTTTCTTCTCTTGATGTTAATTTTTCGCTCATACCTTTCTACCTTTACAAAAATTTGGCACTGTGTTTGCCTTTGGTTCAGACAACAAAATTGAACAACTGATAGCACATTACCAATTCGGGATTAAACTAAAAAAGCTATTTGTTGTCAAATGATAGGAAAAAACACCATGAAAAAGGTAACTTTTATGCTGATTACATCGGCGATGTACATCAGCTCCTGTTCTTCGAACAGAATTTCAGCAAGAAATTACGACGATGTTTATTTTTCAAACAAAGAGGCGGCGGCAGAGAACTACAGTCGTGAAGAGGATACAAGATCGAACCCTGCCACACAACCGGAACAATACGGCAGCAACCAGAACAACCAAACTGCCGATCAAAACAATTCCGACAATTCATATCAAAATAACAATAGTGCTATTAGTTCTTCAAACGAGCGATTCTCAGACCAAAACACCGTTAATACTGAGCAATATGCCGACGGAAATGGAAATACCTACGTAACAAACAATTATTACGACAACGACGATTACTATGATTATGCCTATTCGGCTCGTTTACGTCGCTTTCAACATCCCTACGGTTGGAATTATTACGATCCATATTATACTAACATGTACTGGTACGACTACAACCCATATTCATACGGGGTAAGTGTATATACTAGCTATAGCTGGTGGTCGCCAAGTTTTTGGACACCATATTTCAACATTTCAATTGGTAATTCATGGGCAGGAAATTATGGAGGATATTACAATCCTTGTTATTCATCTCCATACTATGGATGGGGAGGCTATAATAATGGTTACTGTAACGGATATAACCAAGGATATATGAACGGTTATTATGCAGGACTATACAATGGTAGTTTCAATCCTTACTACTATAACAGTATGGATTCTTACAGTTACTATTATGGGCCACGAGGCGGCGGACATGGAGTAACAGCTAACAATTCACCACGAGGAGGAAGAAACCTTGGAGAAATTTACGGTAAAAGCGACGCTGTGAAGAATCCTATTTCAACCATGAGCAATGATGGAATGGAGGCAATTGGACGCCCGAAACGTGACATACGATCTACAGAAGTACCCGCATCCGAACCACGCACTGTCCGTCCGTTAGACCCAAGTACAAAAGGCGATTTTAACACACCAAGAACAATAACTCCTCGCGAAAACAATACACCAAGAGAAACAGCAGCGCCAAGGGAAAACACGCCACGTACTGTTAGTCCGCGCGAGAACTACACGCCGCGTCAGACTGAAACTCCGCTAGAAAACACGCCGCGTACTACAACACCAAAAGATTACAGTACACCGAGAACGAACGAAACACCTGCTGATAATAATACTCCTCGCAATTACGAAACACCTCGTAACAATAATACGCCGTCAGAAAATAACACGCCGCGTAACTACGAAACACCACGTAACAATAATACACCGAGAGAAAATAACACGCCGCGTAACTACGAAACACCACGTAACAATAACACTCCTAGAGAAAATAATAACACACCACGCAACTACGAAACACCGCGCAACAATAACGCTCCAAGAGAAAACAACACGCCCCGTTCATACGAAGCGCCAAAAAACAGTAGTCCTCGTACAATAGAAACATCGCCACGTCAGCAACAAAGCACGCCGAGCTACTCTACTCCATCACCACGCAGCACTAGCGGCGGCAATGGAAACAGCGGAAATGCCGGAGGACGCAGACGATAATCAGTTAATCAATTGAATTAGTGAAATCAATAAACTGTTTCACCTTCCGAACGAAGTTCCCATCATTCGTAATCATAAAGTGAAACAGTTTTTTTATTCAACACAAATTAATTATGATCAAGAAAATTCTTCTATTAATAACATCAGGGATCATATTTAGCAACATCGCATCGGCGCAAACTGATGCTGATGTTTTAAGATTTGGGATGTTAAATTACGGAAGCACAGCCCGATCGTTAGGCATGGGCAATTCATTTGGCGCACTAGGGGCCGACTTCAGTGCAGCGATGATGAATCCAGCGGGACTTGGACTTTACAGAAGATCTGAAGTAACAATATCTCCTTTTTTCAACTTACGCAGAATTGATAGCGACTATTTAAAAAATGGCGATAAAGAAAGTCGCTTAAAATTTGGATTCGGTAATTTAGGAATCGTATTTTCCTCTCCATCAAAAAAACAAAACAATGGCTGGAAAATGTTTTCATTTGCCATTGGATATAATAAGACCAACGACTTTAGTGGAAACAGCAATGCTGTATCGGTAAACAGTAAAAACTCATTATTACAATCTTACTGTGAAGAGTTAGGCGCTCTATCCTCAAGTGGCGGGATCCCTTACTACCAAGCAAGTAGTAATTATAACGGATCAAATGCAAACAATATTTCAAGCGACTTTCCCTTTGATATAAATCTTGCATGGCAAACATACTTGCTAGACTCGGTAAATAGTGGCGTAAACACATTCTATTACAATTCCCTTCCCTATGCTGGAGTAAAGCAAACTCGAAAAGTTAAAACCAGAGGAGGCCAAGGCGAATGGGATTTTTCATTTGCAGCCAATTATGATAACAAATTATTCGTAGGTGCTACTTTAGGATTATCAAGCGTAAATTACAACGAGGATGTTGATTGGACAGAAACAGATGTAGCAGATACAATTCCTGGATTTAAAACATATACTCTTTCGTCGCATTTAGAAACATCAGGAACAGGAATCAACTTAAAAACCGGATTGATTTACAAACCGATTGAAACGGTACGTATCGGACTTGCAATACACACACCCACTTACTTAACACTGACCGACAATTACAATACAAATATTAGTGTACAACTAGAAGACACGAATGGAATAGTGAATTCCTTAGACTATGTCTCTCCAATATCAGTTCCATTTCAATACAACATAAAAACCCCTTTTAGATTTATTGGAAGTATTGCGGCTATTGCCGGAAAAACAGGAGCCTTTAATATTGAATACGAATACATCGATTATAGCAGAGGTTCGATAAGTCCTTTTGACAAAACATTTAAATCATATTTCGACACAGCGAATGAATCCATAGATAAGAAATATACTTCATCGCATAATATACGATTAGGGGCTGAATTACGATTCGACAATTTGCGATTCAGGGTAGGAGCATTTCATTCAACTTCACCATTTAAGCCGGCTTATAAAGGAATCAGGTCAACCGATTTATCGAAGACAGGAATTACTGCAGGATTCGGAATCAGACAAGATAAATACTTTATTGATTTTGCAATTGCGCATACAGAAACCGGATCTTTCTTAAGACCTTACTCCATGAATAGCCAAATAGTTGAAGGGATAACCTATAATGAGAAAGACAATAGATTATTGGTAACAATTGGGTTTAATTTTTAATTTTATTGCACCGAAAATATTTTATTGTGTTTAAATAAAATCATATTTAAACAGCGAGTTCGAAATTAGTATTCACGGATTTCGTATCAGAAAAACCACCGAATAGAAATAATAAAAAAGCCCTAGAGATCGGGCTTTTTTATTTTGTTATAAGCACTTTGAAATTATCGAGATCGACATTGTATTTTCCTTGATTATAAACATAAATTTTAATTACGTCATCGGGATTTACTTCGTCGATATATTTATAACCGTAATAGATGCTTGTCCATTGCCCAGAAACAAATTTGTACGGGGCAAATTGCTCGCTACGCCACACCTTTATTTTCCCTTCCTTATCTTCAAGAGAAACAACAAGCATTAACTTATCGAATGCCGGTTGATTGTTCATGCTAGCTTGAAGAGAAACCAATAACGTGCAATTTTTTGATAATCCTATATTATCGACTTTCGCTTGATAGGTAGCCGAATATTCTAAGTTTGAGTCGACTGAAGTAATCCATTTCCCACTAAAAGCATTTGAAGATTCTTTTATCAACTTACGATCGATACCCCACATATCTTTTTCAAAATCGTTGGTTTCATCGTAAACAATCTGAGGATTGTACACATTATTTTTAAAATCCTTTTTACTGTACAAAACCAATCCGGCATTAAAATGCGTGTCGCGCTCAGCTACAAAAGGAAAATATTTTTTTATTCGAAGTTCGATTTCAGGAGCATGGTAATTATTTACCCAAGCGTGTAAGAAAAACGACTTGCCACTTATAGAAAGCAATGAATCGAGCTCACGATAGTCGGACGATTGATTACATCGGTATTGCAAGAAATTAATTTTATTTTTTCGAGCATTCGCATAATGATCGAAGTAATAAGGCTTAATAACATTTATCGTATAATCAATATTTTCTTTTCCGTATTTGTCAGTTAAATCGGAGATTCGAACTGCAATATCTTTAAATACTGCAAAGTGTTCGGTTGAATAGAAACGGTGTGCAAATACTGTACTTACGAATGTCATCATAAAAGCTACTGCTAAAAACGATGATTCTATTTTATTCCATTTTACAATAGGCAGATTTGAGAAAATCCACATCACAAAAAAAGGAAATCCGAAGATCAAAATAGAATATTGAAACACTGGATTTTTGAATATCGAATAATAATAAGCAATCACAACAGGTAGCATAGCGAATAAAAATGCTAACCATATAAATCGTTTATCATTTTGTCCTTTGAAATAAAACAAAGAAACAAAAAATGCGAGCAGTAAAATTGCGGTAATAATGTAATCTCCATTAAAACCATACAAAACATATTTCCATATCGCATCTTTCTGTGGTGGCCCTAGCCAACCTTCGGGGCCTCCCAGTCCACCTACACCAAATTGATAAAAGAAAACACCGAGATTAGGCAAGTACAATAAGAACATCAAGGCGCCCGAAAAAAAGAAACTCAGATATGCTTCTTTTTTTAAGAATAACAATCCGGACAACCCAACGATACCAACAAACATAAAACTAAAATAATGGGTATACATTGCAGCTACACCGGATAGGACCATCAATACATTCCATTTACTAAATCTTTTCGTCGGGGATTGGTCAGGGAAAACAACGTTTGTCCATGCATAAACAAACAACAAACTAAACAACATTCCGGGACTATATGGTCGAGCAAGTTGGCTATATAAAATGGGGAATTGCAAAGCAGAAAAAACAGCAAGTGAAAAAAGAGCCGACGTTTTATTGAACCATTTTGCAGCAATGAGATAAAAGAAAACTAAAGAAAGGGAACCCATCAACACAAACGGAAAACGGAACATTGCATCTGAAAATCCAGTTAGGTGAGTCCACAGCCAAAGGAACGACTGCACACCCATGGGATGCATATCATCGAGCTTTACGCCTTTCTCTACCATCTCAGCGAAAGAAGGAAATTGCAATCGCGCCATTGCACTCAACTCATCATTCGACAAAGACCAATTCGAATAATTATAAAAACGCATTGCTGTACCAATCAGTACAAAAAGCAAAGCCAATTTATCCTCAATCGATTTTTTTTTCATTTCATAAATCTTTGACGCATAGTTTCAAATAAAATCATTCCAGCAGCAACCGAAACATTATACGACTCGATATGTCCCGACATCGGAATTTTAGCAATCGCGTCGCATTTCTTCATATACTCGGGTGAAACACCATTTTCTTCACTTCCCATAATGATGGCAAGTGGTTTTTTAAAATCAATATCAAAAATATATTTATCAGTTTTTTCAGAACAAGCCACTATATAAAAACCAGATTCCTTTAAATAATCAATTGTTGTTTTTAAATTATCCTCACGACAAATAGGAATATGATGCAAAGCACCCGCAGAAGTTTTCACTGTATCGGCATTAATTAATGCGGAGCCGCGTGAAGGAATTACAATTGCATTTACACCTGAGCATTCGGCTGTACGAGCAATAGCACCCAAGTTGCGCGTATCTGTAATACGATCGAGAATAAGAATAAGCGGAACCTTCCCCGACTCAAAAATTCCGGGAACTAATTCTTCCACTTTATTATACTGAACCTCTGAAACATAACCCACAACGCCCTGATGATTTTGTCGAGTAAGACGATTCAACTTCTCGATAGGCACTTGTTGATACATAATATCTGCAGACTTCAACTCCGCTTTTAATTCGCGCATTAAAGGATTGTTTAATCCTGCTTGAACAAATAAGCGCTCAAGCTCCTTACCTGATTTTATAGCCTCTATAATTGCTCTAGTACCATAAATCATTGAAGCATCATTATCGTTATTACGATTGTTTCTATGTTGGAAATTATCTCTCATTCTTTTAAATTAACGGCCCTTCCTTGTCGCCATTGATCGACTGACATATACCAAGCATTTTCATAATATAACTGACGAATTAAACTATAATCATTATTTGAAAACGGATTCCCGACGCGCTTAAAAGAAAAAACGACATCAGAACTATTCAACATTGTTGAATACGTCCATTGTTCACTATCATTACTTCTATACACAGATTGCGGTTCTCCGAAAATAATATAAATCATACCGCGATCGGTTTTCCATCCCTCAAGGTAAGAAGTAAACATACGATTCGCATGTTGTACACGCGAGTAATATTCACGAATAAGCGCCTTCGCATTATTTGTATTCCCTCCTACCGACAACCAAAAATTATCGAGCGCTTTCTTTTTATCAGAAGAAGCCATCAGCTCCAAATGTTCTTTTGCCGTAGTAATATAACGTGTAGACTCAATTAATGGAGAGGCTGAATTAATAATTGGAAAATTTTCAGGCATAACGAACAATGTATATCCGTTACGATCATTTTTATTTAACTTAAAAAGCAAGAAACCATAACGGTGAAGCCTTAACGCAGAAACATCATTAGTAGCGATGGTGAATGAACTATCGGGGACCATAGAAAATACTTTGTTTTCTTCCTCTTTAAAAGGCGGCATTGCCAGCGGAAAATTGCGATAATAACAACTGACATAAAAAGAATCGATTCGTGATGAAACAAAGCAACGCAAATTAAATAGTTGGTCGGGATAAATAATATTACTATATTTAATATGATCATTTTCATCATAAAGGCCAAAGTATTGCTCTATTCCGGTTTCCGACTTATCGACATCTACAAAACGAAAACCTGAGAGATTCCGATATACATCTGTTAAATCGATACGCAATACTCCTATTTGAGAATGAGACATCCGAAATTTAATATTTCCAATCAAATCATGAGCGCCGCTATCAACGGTAAAAAAAACAGTTCCGCTATCGAGTATCGCAGTTTGGTTATATCCATGAAATAAGGCGAAATGCAATTTTAACTTTCCTTGAAAAATCCCTTCTGTGCTCTTTCTTAAAACATCATCGACAGGAATTCTATAAACCAATACGGAAGTATCACTATCTACATGAAGTATTGAATAATTGGGAAAAGATGCGGCATCAGCATAATCGAGGTGAGCGCTAAGATTTTCGCGATTTAATTTAGACACAGGATTACAAGCCATTAAAAATAATGGTAGTAATACAAAAACATAAAACGACTTTAGCTGCATTCTTTTAAGTATTTTCTCCTGAAGTAACGACATCAGATGATTCATCGAGACCTTCGGTGCGGTCGAGTAATTTCTGATTTACTTGTTTTGTTGTTTTCAAGCCAAGTTTCTTCAAACTCTCTACACGAGCAATAATATTCCCTTTACCAGAATACAACTTATTCATTGCTGCCTCATATGCCTTATCAGCATCCTTCATTTTACTTCCTACAGAAATTAAATCTTCGAGATGAGCCGACAATTTATCGTATAAGTCGCCGGCTTGGCGAGCAATCTCCAATGAGTTTTTGTTTTGATATTCCAAACGCCAGATACTTGCAATCGTTCGAAGAGTAGCCAATAGCGTTGACGTAGTAACGATAACTATATTTCGCTCGAAAGCCTCATTAAACAATTCCGGATCTGACTCAACAGCGATTGAAAATGCGGGCTCGATAGGAACAAACAACAGCACAAAATCGAGCGTGTTAATTGCATATAAATTTTGATAATTCTTGCCGCTGAGATCACGAACATGTTTTCGCAACGAAGCGATATGATCTTTCAAATAACCCTCTTTCAACTCATCGGTTTCTGCGGAAGAATAACGCTCATAGGCAATAAGAGAAACTTTCGAATCGACGACCAAACTTCTACCTTCAGGAAGGTTAATAATTACATCCGGCTGTAAACGACGACCTTCCTCAGTCGTCATACTAGCCTGAACAGAATACTCTCGACCTTTCGTCAATCCAGAACGCTCAAGCACTTTCTCTAGAATCATCTCACCCCAATTACCTTGGGTTTTGGTTTGTCCTTTTAACGCAGTAACGAGATTTCGCGCCTCATCACCAATAGACTTATTCATTGTTTGCAATTGCACCAACTGCTCCTTCAGCGACTGATGTTCGCGAATACGTTCTTCATGAGTAATTTTCACTTGAGACTCAAACTTATCGATCTTCTCACGCAATGGCGATAACACCTCATCTAGACGAGATTTATGTTCTTCTTGAATCCTTTTAGAATTATGCAGAACCACCTCATTTGCAATATTGCTAAATTGCTCCTTCAATAATGTTTGCAATTTTTCATGTTCCAACTTTTCTTCCTTCAAGCGAGTTTCTGCGGCTTCAAAATTCGCCTTCCAATGCGCAAGTTCAGAATGAGTTGTTCCAATTTCACTTCGCAACTGATTAACCACAACCTCTAGAGAAGCAAAAGCAGATCGTGAATCGATGAGTTGTTGCGACAAAACAGCATTTTTTTTATCGGCTTCGAGAGCATCCTGACTTACTACTACAGGGACATTAAAACGAGACTTTGCCGAAAGCCAACCAATAGCTAAGCCTACAACAACTCCGATGATGAGATAAATTATTTCCATGATTTTGTATACCGAACAAAAATAAGCATAAACCACACTCAAAAGCGGAGGTTTAGGACACGATCGCCTTAAACCGCAGGGAAATCGGGCAAATCGTTCATAAACTCGAAAGCTGCCCCATTAAAAAACAAGCAAAAGTGCTCAATTCCGTTCGTGAGCGCAAAAAAAGGAACATTTAGCGATAAATTATATCGGGCTGCTTGTAAAAAAGTATCGTGATCAATGGAAACAGAAGGCGCTTTACACTCGACCAAAAGCCAAGGTTTACCCTCGCGATTGTAAACAACGATGTCGGCACGTTGATTTAAGTTATTGACTTTTACCTGTTTCTCGACAGCCAATAAAGAAGCGGGGTATGACCTATAATCAGTCATATATCTTAAAAAATGCTGGCGAACCCACTCTTCAGGAGTAAGAGTTACGAATCTCTTGCGAACGGGGTCAAATATTTGCTTACTTTGTCCTTCCGTTTTAATGGCAAATTCGAACTCGGGCAAGTTTAATATAGTCAGCTGATTATTGCTCATACTGCGAATATACGCCAACCACTAAAATAAAAAGAAGAGGACAGGATATGAAAAACAAAAAAGAAATTGTAGACAACTGGTTACCCAGATACACTGGACAAGAATTATCCAATTTCGGAAGTTATATTCTACTTACAAACTTTCAACACTACGTTACGCTATTCGCCAAATGGTATAAAGTACCAGTAATCGGAATTGACAAACCAATGCCAAATGCTACAGCAAATGGAATTACAATTATCAACTTTGGAATGGGGAGTCCGAATGCCGCAACAGTTATGGATTTACTAAGTGCTATTTCGCCAAATTCAGTATTATTCTTAGGGAAATGCGGAGGATTAAAAAAGAAAAACAAACTAGGTGATTTAATTCTACCTATTGCAGCGATCAGAGGCGACGGAACATCAAACGACTACTTGCCTAAAGAAGTACCAGCGCTGCCCGCATTTAGTTTACAAAAAGCAGTATCTACAACAATTAGAAACTTCAACAAAGACTATTGGACGGGCACAGTGTACACCACAAACCGAAGGGTATGGGAACATGATACTGAATTCAAAAAATATTTACAATCGACACGATCGATGGCAATTGATATGGAAACAGCGACGATATTTGTAGCAGGTTTCGTAAATAAAATTCCTACAGGAGCCTTGTTACTAGTATCGGATCAACCCATGATACCTGAAGGAATTAAAACAGCGAACAGTGATACAAAAGTGACAAAAAATTATGTTGAAGAACATCTTAAAATTGGCATAGCGGCATTAAACGAATTAATAAATAACGGACTAACGGTGAAGCACCTCCGATTTTAATTAAAATAAAAAAATAAAAACGAATACAAGTGGCGATTAAGAGTTACGAAGAATTATCAAGAGACATCAAGAACAAGATTTATCATCCTGTATATTTACTACAGGGAGATGAAGCCTTTTATATTGATAAAATTTCTGATTTATTAGAAGACACCGTGTTAAACGACATGGAAAAAGAATTCAATCAGAGCATAGTTTACGGAAGAGATTTAGAAGCGCCAGAAATGGTTAGTATTGTCAAAAGATATCCGATGATGTCCAACTACCAAGTTGTACTAATTAAAGAGGCGCAAGATTTCAAAGCGCTAATGGGGAAAAAATCGGAAGATGGTGATATTGAAAAAGAAGACGAGCCCTCAGAAAAAAATCCGTTAATTAACTACCTGAACAACCCGTTAAAATCGACCGTACTTATTTTATGTGTGAAATACAAAACACTCGACAAACGTGGTAAAATATACAAAGCCATCGAAAAAAATGGGATTGTATATGAATCGAAAAAAATATACGAGAACAAAGTGCCTGAATGGATAGAAAAGTATCTTGCAGAAAAGAACTTTAAGATTGCACCTGTAGCGGCAAAATTAATGGCCGATCATTTAGGAACTGACTTATCGAAAGTAGTAAACGAGTGCGACAAACTATTGATTAATCAAAAGCCTGGAACCACGATTGACGTATCGATTATTGAAACTAATATTGGCATAAGTAAAGACTTCAATATATTCGAACTTCAATCGGCATTAGGCCAAAGAAACATAATAAAAGCTACTCGGATTGTAAATTACTTCAGAGCAAATCCGAAAAGTAATCCGTTCGTATTAACGATATTCAACTTCTATAGTTATTTCTCGAAAATAATAATGTATCACTCGTTAGCCGACAAATCGAAAAACAACGTAGTTGCTGCATTAAAAGTAAATCCATTTTTTATAGGAGATTACGAAACTGCCGCAAAGAACTATCCATTACCGAAAGTAATACAGATTATCAGTACACTGAGAGAATACGACTTAAAGTCGAAAGGAGTAAACAACAATCAAACTCCAGAAGGCGATTTACTTAGAGAACTGGTGTATAAGATACTTCATTAATAATGAAGAAAAGAAAACTAAGAATTTCTGTTGTCTCCTATTTAAACTCCCTACCGTTTGTTGAGGGCTTAGAGCAAGAAGAAATAAAACAGCAATACAATATCAGCAAAGATATCCCCTCAATTTGTGCTGAAAAAGTAATTAATGGTAGTGCTGATATAGGATTAATGCCTATTGCGATGTTACCAAAAGTTGAAGGTGGATATGTAATTACAGATTATTGTATTTCGGCGAATGGAGCAGTTGGGTCGGTACTATTAGTATCGAATGATCCTATAGAAGAAATAAAAATAATTTCTAAAGATAATGAATCAAGATCATCAGTAATTTTAGCAAGAATACTGATAGAAAATTATTGGAAGAAAGAGGTAACGTGGAAAGAAGAATGCGATCAATTTTTAAACCTTCAGAAACACGAAGGGATTGTAATTATAGGAGACCGAGCTTTAAAAAATAGTTGGAAATTCAAATATGTTTACGACTTAGCGGAAGAGTGGAAAAAATTCACCGGACTACCATTTGTATTTGCCTGTTGGATTGCCAATAAAACTATTGACAGCAAAGACATTCGAATTTTGAATGAAAGTTTTAAGAAAGGATTAATGAATCGACCAGAAATTGCTAAACAAACCGAAACAGGTCATCCTTCCATCAGCACATTAAGTTATTTGAGCGACTATATAAAATACGAACTCAACGATGAAGCAAAAAAGGGAATGGCGCTTTTTTTAGAAATGATGAATCAAATAGAATCATCATTCATTTCACGATGAAGACGATCAGTATTTGATGTTAGCTTATTAATCAAACGTTGTTGTTCTTTTGACAATGCGACCAATGAAAGTTGAGAATTTGCATTTGTTGAACGAAGACGAGAAATAATTTTATCTTGAGCTGATGCTGTATTCTTTCGATCAGGTAACAAACGCACAAAAAGTTCATTTATGTAACAAAGGCGTTCAGAAGGATCTAGTTCATTTAACAAAATTTTAATTGAAAGAACATGAGCTTCCAATTCCTGATAAACTGGTGCAACAACATTTGATTTTGAAACAATTTTCATGGCGTGAGATATATTAATCTTGTTACGCAAATCAGCGTTTTAAGTTTCAAATAAATTCATATTCATATTCGAGAACAATCTCATCGGCACTACGGCGAACTTTGGGCCATGTAAAACAGAAGGTAGCGCCTTTATGTTTATCGGAATCGACCCATATACGACCTCCCTCCTCTTCAATAATTTTTTTCACGATAGCGAGCCCAACGCCGCGAGCTTCTACTTCATCGCGAGCATTTAGTGTTTGGAAAATAACGAATATTTTTTCGTGGTATTTACTTTCAATTCCAGGACCATTATCTTTTACATAAAATTTATATTCAGCGCCACTATCTTCGCAACCAATTTCCACTTGAATATCCTCTTTGTCATTATACTTAACCGCATTATGAATTAAGTTCATAAATATTTGCTGCAGCTTCACCTTTTCTGCTTGCATTTCAGGCATATTTTCCCTTACATGAATAACCGCATTAACAGGCACACCGATAAGATCAATACTCTCTCTTAATAATTCATCGGATTTAAATTTCTGAAGTTCCCCTTGATTTTTAGCAGCCTTTGTATAATCGAGAATACCGTTAATTAGGCCCTCCATTCGCGCTACACGACCTTTAATAATATTAAAATGGCCGCGTATATCTTCAGGGAGGCGATCTGCCATATCCTCTTCAATCCAACCAGTAAGATTACCGATAGCTCTTAACGGAGCTTTAAGATCATGAGAAACTACATATGCAAACTTATCAAGTTCCTTATTCGTTTTTTCGAGGTTAATATTATACTGCTGCATTCTTTCCTCAGCAATTTTACGAGGAGTGATATCACTCTCAATAAAAATGAACTGTTGAGAATTATTTTCATCAGAAGTAATTGGCGTCATAGTAATTTGCGACCAGAACGTTTTTCCATTTTTCTTGTATTTTAAAAGTTCGCAAGAAAATGGCTGATTATTTTTCATAGCCTCCGCCAATTGAACCATAACAATTGGATTCGATCCTTTTCCCTTCAATAGTTCAATTGGATTCATGCCAATTGTGTTTTCGGCTGAATATCCAGTTAAACGAACAAAGCCATCGTTCACCCATTCGGCTATACCCATATTATCAGTAATAGTAATAGCGTTATCGGCTTTGCTAGCTACGATCGACAATTTTTTAAGTTCGATATTCTTTTCACGCAACTCATTTCTTTGCTGAGTTATTCGCTGAATCACTACATTTTTTCCAGACTCTAAGTAACTAATTTGAGCACCCAAGATGAGAGTTGCAAATATTCCTGTAATTAGAAAATCTAAATTTTTATCATGATCACTATTCCCAATAATATCCCAACTCACTGCGTTGGTATACTCGGTCATATAATAGAAGTACACGATATTGGCTAATACAAGCAAAAAGATATAACGTCCCGTTTTATTCCCCAGCAACATAAAAACCATCAAAGTTATAGGGGCCATGTAATAAGAGGCGGAAGCTTTTAAACCACCTTGATCATACATGTTTAAGTGAATAATTAAAGTGGCTGAAATACCAATAATAACGTATGCGATTTTAGAATTCTTATGTTTATCGAGAGCGAATAAGTTTAATAAGAAAGTGGCTCCGATTAGAAAAGTAAGAATAACAATAGGATGATTATATGAATAAGAAGCCATGCTTTGCAGAACAAAAAGCAAACAGGCTACACTTCCAACAATAGAAGTTGTACGAAATAGTTTATACCTCTGCTTAGCGATAAGATCATCCTCGGCAAGCGAGTTATAATAAGCATCCGAAAAAAGTTTATTTTTCATTTTGGGCTCCCCTTTTTACGCTCGGATCTTGGCTTTTTAGATAAGCGCGGACAACTTCGAACATGATTTTGTACGTAATGTTGAATATTCCGTTACATTTGAAGTCAAAATACTTACAATGGGAGACAAGAAAATCACCCTTCTGCATATTGAAGACGATAGCGTTGACAAAATGGTAGTTGAAAGGGTGTTGAGGAAAATGGACATTATCTCTGTTATACACCATTCGGGAAACGGGGAGGATGCTATTAACAAACTCAAAGGAATGAATGGGGAAGAAAAACTCACTCCTTCTCCTCAAGTCATCCTCCTTGATGTTAACATGCCAAAAATGAATGGGTTAGAATTTCTAAAAGAGCTAAGAAGCGACCCTGAATTAAGGCATATTTCGGTTTTCATGGTTACCACATCGAACGATGATACTGATATCGCTGGGGCATACGAATATAATGTTGCAGGATATATTATTAAGCCAATCGACATTGCTCATTTTGAAGGAACCTTTAAAATAATCACGGACTTTTGGAGACTTTGTGAGTTTCCAAATCATTAACGACTAGTAATTGCAGGCGAATTGGAACATTGGGGCTGAATTTGTTTCAAACTATAATTCCTCATCAATATAGTTGGCAAATGCAACCATTGCTATATCAGGCACCATTACCAAAGCAAAAAGGAACTTATTTAGAAATAAGCTCCTTTTTTATTTGAAAACAGACGATTTAATTTTTAGTTCGGGAGTTTGAAATAACGATTTATTTCCTTCATGCTTGAACCACATTCTACTAACGCTTCCGGAAGATTTTTTGCTATCGCTTTTACCAATCGTTCAATATCCTCATTCGTATGATGGCGATTTATTGCAATACGCATCCCTGTGTTATTATATGATACACTAGGGAATACACTTAAGCTGGTATACATTCCTTCATTCATTAAACGAGTAACCATTTGGTATCCTACTTGAGGTTTTCCGAGAGTAACAAACCTTACGGGAGTTGCGGCATCTGACAAAACAGGGACTTCATACAATTTTGCCATTTGATTAAAGAACATCACCCTTTCTTGTAATTGACTTTGCATAATTGTAATATCTCCTGACAAGTGAATTTTACAAGAAGCACGTATAGCGCCCAACATTGGTGGTGGAAGTTGAGTAGAGAAAATAAACGTACGACCATAATTATGTACGCGCGTAAATGAGTTGTTTTCAGGAAAAGCTAGAACGCCACCAGTTGCACCAAAACCTTTAGCCAACGAAGTAGTTAAATACATTTTGGAATGGTAAGGCAATTTTGAAACAACGTAACCTGCACCATTTTCGCCAGCCCAACTCATACCGTGAGCATCGTCGATATATAAATAGAACTGCTCGTATCGATCAAGCAACTCTTTAATTTCATCGAGTGGAGCCGCATCACCGAACATAGAATAAATACCATCGGCCATATACCATATTTTATCGTAAGTCTTACTAAGTTCCTTAATACGATCTTCGAGCATATCCATTCTATTATGGCGAATTTTTTCGATTTTTACTCCGCGCTCAACCAATAAAGAAACGGCTTCTTGCACGGTAGCATGAACACTAATATCCATAATAACAACATCATTATCACCCACCAAAATTGGAATATTAGCAATATGACCTAAACCAGTTGTTTGAGCTAATGCCACCGGCATTTTAAACATCTGCGCCAACAACTCCTCGATTTCCTTGTATAAAGTCAGCGACAAATAAGAACGCGTGGAAGCAAACTGAGTACCATAGCGCGTAGTTGCATCAATAGCCCCTGCGATCATTCTTGGATCAAGTTCGAGTCCTAAATAACTACATGAAGTAAAATTAAGAAGCTTTTTTCCATTCACATGAACATTTCGTCCATCCAGCTGTTCGTCTTCGATATTTTGTAAAATAATACCGAGGGACTTACCCGTATGCGCAATCTCATCAAGCAACTCCAGCATTTGCTGGTGTTTCGTTTTTAATTCATTGTTGGTATTCATAGGTTCGTTATTTAACAGCAGAACACGACCGCAATAGTGGACGAAAAAACAACCTTAAATTGTTACGATCAGCTAATGCAAAGTAAGACCTTAGAAGCTGCAAAGCAACAACTAAACAAAACTCTTATTAACCAGAATTTGTTAATTGAAACGTCAAAAATTTCACTCTTAAAAATGATTGAAGTCATGAAGGCAAATACCTTCATGTGTTAATAAAGTACTAAAAAAACGGAATTAAAATTCGTTTTTCGCCGATATTCTCGGCATAATTAAATCAAATTCGCCTTCGCGCAAATCGCCTCTTGTAATCATTACTTTTTCAGTTACCTTAAGGTCTCCCGATAAGTTCACTTTCATACCTGAGCGGTCTTTATTTAGCACCAAACAACGTACGGCGTTGGGTTCTGGAGTGGTTACGAAATGTCCAGTTTGCTGAGGTTGAGAAGGCGTATAATACATGTAAATACCTCCCGAATTAAACATTCGATTTAAAGTTTGAATATTACCTTTCGACTCTAAAGAGCAAATTCCATCCTGATGTCCGATACCTAAAGTAGCTTGGTCGTCAAGAATAAAATCACCGTCTCCGGCAACTACAGCGTTCTCACATAATAACGAAGCAGTATTAGCCACCTCAATTTTAAATCCAGCAGCAACATCGCCCATTTTATCGCCTTTAATAATCACTTCTCTTTTATTTTTAATACTCACATTACCTAACACAACATCGGCTTCAGGTTTTTGCATCCATTTTGAAATGCCTTGACCCGATAAATAAAGACAAGACTGTACCCCTCTTGAAAAATTAATACGTCCAACCAACAACATTATATCTCCAGCCACCGATAATTGCATTGTGCCTTTATTTTTCAACAGATCAGCATCTTGAAAAGAACCTCCTTTCAAAATGAAATTATGTCCGACATGAATATTTAATCCTGCACTCTCCGCAGAAGAAATCCCTTTAAAGCTTCCTCCACTCAAGATAAAGGATCCTCCAATTTTTATAGTATCACTACCACCAACAAAAAGTCCGTTATTCGCTAAGCCTGTACGACGAATTTCAAAATCACCTTGTACATTTTTAAAGTATTGCTGAACATCAATATCGATAGGAGTAGTAGCATCAACCACCACATTACCCCATGCCACATTATTAGAAAAAGTGGCCTGTCCATATTGAAAGAAAGTTTGATTTGAATGAGCATCGAAACGACAATGCAAGCCGGGAACATATCCTGTATTATTATGAATATAATTACTACCGTTATCCATAATAAAATCGTTGAAGCAATAGTAATCGGTAACCGTTACATCCTGCTCTAGCACCCCGCCAAAAGCCACATACATTGTATTAAGACGTAATGGGGAAGTGATACGCAATTCACCACCACGCTCAACTACTAACGTTTGTAAACTAGAACCCGTACTAGAAATCATACGATGACCAGACTGAATAAAATAACTATTACGACTTGCATGTAATTGTTTAGGAGGAAAACCTGTTCCATCTCGCTTAGAATTCCATGCACTTAAATTATTTACAGCAAAACTACCCATTGAATAATAGGCGATATTAGCTTCGGTAAAACGTTTCCCTGCAGGATCACTTATTAATGGCTTATAACTAATAGCACCGATGCGGAACTCTTCACAAGTTGCATCAACAGATCCGGGACTAGTTATTGCTTCTGCTTTCACATCTACAGTTAACCAAAAATAATTTTTCCCAGAAAGAAGTTCTTGTTCACAATTGATATTAAACACAGCTTCTGTTACTTTAGCAACGGTAGCACCCACTTGTTGTGAAGGAATAAAATTAGGATCATTACCTGTAAACCATAGACGAGCATTTTCGATATTTTGTGATACAGGAATAGAAGTACCATGCGCTGTAAATGCCATTTCCGACATTTTAACAGAATTTCCTTTTCCTGAAGTTTCAACCATTACGCCAATAACACGTTGATTAGTGCTCCCTCTAAGAATAACTGAAGTATCCTGGAATGCCTCCGCATTTTTAAAAGTCATGGTAGATAGTGCTGCATGGCCCTCTTCCTGTTGTGTCATATTAAACACTACAATTAATAGTACCACCAGACCGGCTATTGAAGCAGCTGCGGCAACTACAGCTAAACGTAAAGACGTTTTTAATTTACCTTGCTGACGAATTTTATGATTAAGCGACATGTATAATTTAGATTTATTACTCCACCATTATACTGTGTCTCCCTAAGCATGGTTACATATATACATAAAAAAACCAGGATCATTTATTGATCCCGGTTTCTCTAAAATAAAGGAGAATTATAGATTTCCTCTTAATGCCTGTTCGCGCTCAATTGCCTCAAAAAGAGCTTTAAAATTGCCTTTGCCGAACGATTTTGCCCCTTTTCGTTGAATAATCTCAAAAAATACAGTTGGACGATCTTCAACTGGCTTCGTAAATAATTGCAATAAATAGCCCTCATCATCACGATCGACGAGTATTCCTAGTTTAGAAAGGATCTCAATATCTTCATCGATTTTACCTACCCTATCCAGCAAGTCGTTATAATAAGTTTGAGGAACAGCTAAGAATTCAACGCCTCTGCTTTTTAACTCAGTAACCGTATCAATAATATCGTTTGTTAAAATTGCAATGTGTTGCACTCCCGCACCATTATAAAATTCGAGATATTCATCGATCTGTGATTTTTTCTTTCCTTCTGCTGGTTCGTTGATTGGAAATTTCACATATCCATTACCGTTAGTAACTACTTTACTCATTAGGGCAGAATACTCTGTACTAATATCCTTATCATCAAACGTAATGATCATTTTAAAGCCCATAACATCTTCATAAAACTTCACCCACTCATTCATCTTCCCTAACTCAACATTACCTACACAATGGTCTATTACTTCGAGTCCTACAGGTGTCGACTTAAACAATGACTTAGCGGTTTTAAATCCTGGAAGAAAAGTTCCTTTATAATTTTTACGTTCTATAAATTTATGAATAGTATCTCCATACGTATGAATTGCTGAAATTTTCACTTCCCCAAATTCATCAGAAATCGCATATGGTTCGGTATGCGATTTTGCTCCACGTAACATAGTTTCATGGAACGACTTTTCCGCATCATCGACCCATAAAGCCAATACTTTTACACCATCACCATGTTGAGCAACATGCCGAGTAATATCGTGATCAGGATGTAAGGCTGTTGTTAATACAAAACGCACTTTCCCTTGCTGAAGAACGTAGGATGAACGATCGCGAACTCCCGTTTCAGGACCAGCATACGCAACAAGTTTGAACCCGAAGGCATGCTGATAATAATAAGCAGCTTGTTTGGCATTGCCTACATAAAACTCAATATGGTCGGTACCATTTAATGGAAGGAAATCAGTTGACATAGTTGTAATATTTTGGGTGGACAAATTTACACATAAAGCCGTGGCTATACAACCTAAATCTTAGAGAATTAATCCTAATTCACGGAATCGGAAATCTTTTTCCATTCTAAACCATTCACCACCGTCTCAATTCTATTGGTTAATGACTGCACCTTTTCTGGAGGAGCTTCATGGCTTACTAAAATTTGATGGGAGGATTTAATATCTGAAATCCACATAAAATAAGCAGGAAAATCGGCGAGATGAGGATTCACATATGCAGAATCAAACTCCTCCACCTTCTCTCTTCTTATGAAAGCAAGAAGAGAATCCATTTTACAGGAAGAAAGATGTGCATTAAACGTACCTATTAGATTTACATGGCGTCGCCCTTGGTAAACAGCGAATCCAGACTTGTAAATCACTGCCTTAAACTCAGGACATGCGCCAAAACACGCACCTCTCTCGATGGCCACCAATAACGAATCACTTTGATACTGACGATAAGATGCTATTCTTGATGAAGAGCAAGAAACAGCGGCCAACAACAGCCCACTAAAAAACAAAGTAAGAAGATTTTTCATAACCGAATTTGATTTACATATATAAAAAAAGCGCCCCGATAATTCCGGAGCGCTCAAAATATTATTTAGGCATTTGGTAGCCTTTTTCCTTTGCCATCTTTTCGAGGCGCTGCTGGAACTTAGATTTAGTTGAAGAAGCGGGACGCTTTTTATTTTCCTGAATTTTGCGATGAATTGCATCTTCATCTACAAATGATCTGAATAAATATTGTTGTCCGATACTGATCGTATTTGCGAGGAAGTAATAGTAACTCAAACCTGCACTATAGTTATTAAATACGCCAAGGAATATAATCGGCATCAAATACATCATCCATTTCATCTGCGGATTCGACATTTGTGCACTACTATTCACTTTCGTGATAAGCAATGTAGAAACAGTCATCAGCAACGTAAACAAAGAAACATGGTCGCCATAGAAAGGAATTTTAAATGGAAGATCCAAAATAGAATCATAAGAGCTTAAATCATGTGCCCATAAGAAACTCTCTTGTCTCAATTCTATCGACTGAGGAAAAAAGCGGAACATGGCAATGAGAATCGGCATCTGCAGCAACATCGGCAAGCAACCACCCAACGGACTAACACCAGCTTTACGATATAAGCCCATCATTTCTTGCTGAAGTTTCATTGGCTCTTCTTTATGCTTCGCTTGAATTTCATCTACCTCAGGTTTCAGCACCTTCATTTTCGCTTGCGATAAATAAGCCTTAAACGTAAGCGGCAGTAACATAATTTTAATTACCAATGTAAGAATAAGAATGATAATACCATAGTTCCAATCGAAGCTATTTAAGAAGTTGAAAATCGGAATAACAACAAATCGATTTACCCATCCGAATATACCCCAACCAAGCGGAATTTGTTTCTCTAAATTAAACCCTTCCGCTTTTAAAGTTTGGTAATGATTAGGACCAAAATAAAAATGCATACCGAAACTTTCGTTTCCATTATGCGCATAAGGAATCGTAAATGATGCCTTCATCTGCTTCACAAATGAATCTGATTCACCACCTGCTTTCGTTTCAATATGCGTGGGTTTATCGAACGCATTATCAGCCATTAAAACTTGGGTGAAGAAATGTTGCTTCATGGCAACCCACTTTACCTTAGTAGGAAGATCTACCGCATCGTCTTTACGTTCGCTGATATAATCAACTTCATTATCAGAGAACATATAATAGATGGTTGAATTCTGACGTTCGGTTTTAACATCTCTCTCTTGATTATCGATGATCTGATTCCAATTCAATTCTAAATATCCGGTATTTTGAGCAATAACATCACTAACGCCTACAAGATTGATTTTATACCCTAATTTATAATCATTTCCTTTTAGGAAATATTGAAATTCGATATAACGATCAGGACTACCTGCAAACAAACGCATCGATAAAACGGTGCTATCTTTTTCGCCAACATTGGCAGCATTGCCTACAACAGAAAAATAAAGATTGTCGGTTGAAATACTTCTATTTTGTGCAAAGAAATTCAAACCGAATTTAGTGCTATCGCTATCAAACAAAGTTACGGGCTTTCCGTCCCATGTTTTATACTTCTTCAGCAAAACGGATTTAACTCGCCCACCTTTATTGGTAAGTGTTACCTTGATCAAATTATTTTCAATAACAGTAGTTTGCTCAGTACCTGCAGCAGCGGCGGCAAAAGCACCATAACGAGCGGCCAAAGCAACATTGGCTAAAGTATCGTTTGCGGAATCGGCAACTGCTACAACGGCAGTATCTGTTACTAATGCTTTTGCAAAAGCAGCCTTTTGAATGTCGGCATTCTGCTTTACAACCAACGCAATACTATCTTGCGCTTTTTTCTCGGCAGCCAATTGTTCGGCTGTGGGAGCGGTAAAGAATGAATAACCAATAAGAATAATGCCGATCAGAACGAGACCAGCTACGGAATTACGATCCATATTTTGAATTTTGGAGGCGCAAATATACGAGGAAATCTGCCTCCGCCCTCACTGAAAGGAGACAGTCCCGAAATTTAATTAAATGATTTCAATTGATATTAAAATACGGTTAGGATTTCGCCGCATACGTTTGTTCTGCAATTAATTGACCGGAAGCCTTTTCGAGGGCAGCCTTTACAAAACGAACAAAAATCGGATGCGGATTTAGTACAGTAGACTTATACTCAGGATGAAACTGCACGCCAACGAACCAAGGATGGCTTTTTATCTCAACAATTTCAACCAAACCAGAGTCAGGATTAATTCCCGAAGCGATCATTCCTGCTTCTTCGAATTGCTTCAAGTAACTATTATTAAACTCAAAACGGTGACGGTGACGCTCATCGATTTTCGTTTTGCCATAGGCTAAGTATGCTTTCGTTCCCTTCACTACAGTACATGGATATTGACCTAGTCGCATTGTTCCACCTTTACTAGTAATTTTCTTCTGTTCCTCCATCATATCGATAACAGGGAATGATGTATCGGATCGCATTTCGGTTGAATGAGCATCCTTCATAAACAAAACATTACGAGCAAACTCAACAACTGCACACTGCATTCCGAGACAAATTCCTAAAAACGGGATTTTATTCTCTCGAGCGAATCGGATTGCGGCAATTTTCCCCTCGATACCTCGCTCTCCAAAACCAGGTGCAACCAAAATCGCATTCAAGCTGCCTAATTGGTGGCGTATATTTTCAGGATCAATTTTTTCGGAGTGAATCCATTCTAGCTTTACACGACATTCATTGGAAACACCGGCATGAATAAAAGCCTCGACAATAGACTTATAGGCGTCTTTCAACTCGATATACTTACCGATTAGTCCGATTTTCACTTCATAAACCGGATTCTTCAACTTACCTAAGAAGTCCTTCCATGCTCCCATGTCGGGTTCGTGTTTATGAGGCAATTTCAACTTATTAATAATTACTTTGTCGAGTTGTTCTTTAAGCATTAATAATGGCACTTCATAAATTGTGCTTGCGTCAATCGACTCTATAACAGCATTGATATTCACATTACAGAAAAGGGCAATTTTACGACGCAAATCGTTACTTACGGGCTTCTCTGTGCGGCAAACTAACACATCGGGCTGAATACCATATTCGAGTAATGTTTTTACTGAATGCTGAGTAGGTTTTGTTTTTAACTCACCAGTTGTTGTTAAATAAGGCAGTAAAGTAAGGTGTATAACTGCAGAATTGGAAGATCCAATTTCCCAAATTAACTGACGAACCGATTCTATATAAGGAAGTGACTCAATATCGCCAACGGTCCCACCAATTTCAGTAATAATAATATCATACTGACCGGTATCCCCTAATAGTTTAATACGACGTTTAATCTCATCGGTGATATGAGGAATTACCTGAACAGTTTTACCCAAGTAAGCCCCTTCGCGTTCGCGATTAATTACCGTTTGGTATATTTTACCAGTAGTAACATTATTCGCTTGCGAGGTGGGGATATTCAAAAAGCGTTCATAATGACCTAAATCGAGATCGGTTTCGGCACCATCATCGGTCACAAAACATTCTCCGTGTTCATATGGATTTAATGTGCCCGGATCGACATTAATATAAGGATCTAGCTTTTGTATAGTAACGCGATATCCTCTAGCTTGCAATAATTTAGCTAAAGAGGCGGAAATAATTCCTTTTCCTAAAGAGGAAGTCACGCCTCCGGATACAAAAACAAACTTGGTGGAAGTAGCACTTTGAGGCATGATTGCGACGGGTTTTGGCAAAATTAAAGAAAACGCACTTAAATGATCGTCGTATTTAAAAAAGTTGCTAAAAATGATTGGGAATTATTTTAGAATCCAGAAAAAAAACAGGACAATGGATTTAACAAAATACTTAAAAGAGTGTTAATACTGAGAACAAGCATCAATTAGAAAGTTTGCTTGCAGGAACTTATTACCTCTGAAATTATACGACTTACTAGCAAAACAGCTTCTAAACAGAAAAATATCAGAAAACTTAAAACCAAAAATGAGCCTACATATTTTAAAAACATCTCAAAAATTACCTATTGACATTAAAACGGCCTGGGAATTTTTATCGTCGCCAGAAAACCTAGAAAGGATCACCCCGCCGACGATGAGTTTCAAAATCACGTCGGGACATGAAAAAGGTGATAAGATGTATGAAGGCATGATCATTAGTTATATGGTAAGACCATTTCCTGTATTACCATTGCAATGGGTAACAGAAATTACACATATTAATGAACCTGCCTTTTTTGTTGACGAACAACGATTTGGGCCTTACAGCTTCTGGCATCATAAACATTTTCTGCAAGAAATTGAAGGAGGGGTATTGATGGAAGATACAGTACACTATAAAATTCCATTGGGTTTCATGGGAGATATCGCTCATTTAATTTTAATAAAAAATCAACTGAAAACAATTTTCGAGTTTCGGCATGAAGCGCTAGAGAAAATATTTGGGAAGTGGCCAGGACAAAAACTATCGCTTTCGTTACAATCGGTATAAATTAGGATAGCCGTTACCGCTATAACAAACGACTACAAATGCTTAATCACCAATTTTAAAAAATAGATACTGTAGTTTTGCTTCATTATGAAGGAAGACTTTCTGCACTACATTTGGAAGAACGGATTTTTCAAACAGCAACAATTATTTACTACCGATGCCGAAGCTATTGAAATAAAATATCCAGGATTTCACAACATGGATGCTGGTCCTGACTTCTTCAATGCACGAATTAGAATAGGCGATTTTTTGTGGGCAGGAAATGTAGAAATACATTTAAAAGCTAGCGATTGGTACAAGCACAAACATCAATTCGACAAAAATTACGACACTATCATTTTGCATGTTGTTTACGACGATGACGAACCGGTATATAGAAGTACCGGTGAATTAATGCCAACACTTATACTTAATAAAAGAATTGAGGAAGGCCATCTTCAAAAATATCTTAATCTGATACAAAGCAGCCACGAGAAAATACCGTGCGAACTAAAAATAAAAGAAGTACCTACAATAGTGCTGCAATATTGGTTTGATAGACTTATGGTAGAAAGGCTTGAAGATCGCT
The DNA here is from genome assembly GCA_903881665.1 of uncultured Bacteroidota bacterium. GTDB lineage: Bacteria > Bacteroidota > Bacteroidia > AKYH767-A > OLB10 > CAINEC01. Next base: position 61,777 of record CAIRUC010000018.1, read on the forward strand.
GTAAATTTATTGAAGAGCAACTTGAGAAAACACGTAACAATTGGGAAGAAGTATTTTATCGAATGTTAGCACGCACTTTCGGATTCAGGGTTAATAATATTCCATTTCAAATATTAGCAGAACAACTTCCCTATACATTAGTTATAAAAGAAAGAAAAGACTTACTATCAATTGAATCGTTATTGTATGGACAAGCAGGTTTACTAGATGCAAATAATGCAGACCCTTACTACAAGAAACTAAAACGACAATTTGAAATACTACAATCGAAATACAAGTTAATCAAGTTACAGCCCGGCATGTGGAAATTCGGAAAAATGCGCCCAGCAAATTTTCCTACATTACGAATTGCACAATTTGCCATGCTTTGGCATCGAAACGAGAGACTATTTCATAAACTCATAGGGGCCCAAAATATTGAAGAGATTTACAAAACCCTCGATGTAGAAGCTTCCGATTATTGGTACTTACATTATACCTTCACAACCGAAAGCAAACCGGGAATAAAAAAAATAGGAAAAGACGCCATAGAAAATCTCATTATCAACTGCATCGCACCATTTGCATTTCTGTATGGAAAGTATCATCGGCAAGAAGGGTTAATGGAGAAAGCGATTAGTTGGCTTGAGGCAATTCCTGCTGAAAAAAATAAAATAACTGAATTATGGCAAGGGCTAGGATTAACAATACGCGATGCTGGCTGTTCTCAATCCCTCCTTCATTTAAAAAAAATTTACTGCGACCATAAAAATTGCGTAAATTGCGCCATTGGAAATCATTTACTAAAAAAAACATGAATACGCCGGTTGAAATTATAAAGTCGTGGTTTGAACGACAAGCATTCGGAGTATGCGAATGGTGGGGAGATCTTTTAAACATAAGATCATCGAACATTCGTATTTTCTTTATTTATACATCATTTTTAACTGTAGGATCGCCCATTATTATATATATGATAATGGCCTTTTGGATGCGCCTCAAAAAAATGGTAGGCACCCGAAGCCGTCATCGAGTTTGGGATTTATAAAAACTCTACATCAACATTTGCGGTTGATAAAATTCTAGTTAAACCATCGATACTTCCCTCCTATTAAATCTGCAATGAAACTATCTTCGCTAGATGCATAAACGGCATTTCTACTTCTTGCGAAAACTACGCATTGCACTCGCGATGTGCTTAGGTGCATTATTTTCGGGCATTGCCGGATTTATGCTTATTGAAGGTTACAATTTCACAGAGGCCTTTTACACCACTATAATTATTTTATCGACCGTTGGATTAGGAGTGGTGCATCAACTCTCAGATGCAGGAAGATGGTTTGTGTCGGGATTAATTATTATTAGCATCGGAATATTTGCTTACGGCATTTCAATGCTTACCACCTACATTATGGAAGGTGAATTACAGCGCTATTTAAAATACAGAAAAGTTTTGAAGATGATTGACAAACTAAACAACCATGTAATAGTTTGTGGCTACGGCAGAAACGGCAAGCAGGCCTGTGAACAGCTCCAAAGCCACAATCAGCAATTTGTAGTAATAGAAAACGGAGAAAAAGCAATTGCTGAATTAAGAGAACAAGAAGACTTTCTATTTATAGAAGGAGACGCAACGCGTGATGAAATATTATTAGAAAGTGGAATTAAAAAAGCAAAAGCACTTATTGCCACTTTACCGAACGATGCCTCCAATGTATTTGTAGTACTTACGGCACGTGAGTTACAACCCACTTTAAAAATTATCAGTCGCGCTTCAGAAGATTCATCAGAGGGAAAGCTAAAGCGTGCGGGGGCGAACAATGTTATTATGCCTGACAAAATTGGCGGCACACATATGGCCACATTAGTTACGCGCCCCGATGTTTTAGAATTCATTGACCATATCACAGGAACAATAAATATTAGACTTGAAGAAATACATTGTGCAAGTTTAGCCGAGCAGTTTAAAGGAAAAACAATAAGAGAACTAGAGATTAGAAATAAAACTGGAGCTAATATTATCGGATATAAAACTGGAACTGGCGAATACATAATAAATCCTGAACCTGACACCGTTATGAATCTCGATGCTAAACTTTTCGTATTGGGCACGAGAGAGCAAGTTACTAAACTCATCGAAATGCTATCATAGTTCGAATTGCTATTCATTTTATTCAAAACAAAATACAACTATGTCGAGATTGAAGATATTGATTACTGGATCTAATGGATTACTTGGACAAAAACTCATTTATGGGTTGAGAAATAATAATCAAATAGAATTAATTGCTACTGCACGTGGGGAAAATCGTGTGTCTGAAAAAACAGGATATGTATTTGAAAGCATGGACTTGACAGATGCGGCAATAGTAAAATCAATATTAGAAAGTCATAAACCAGACTGTATCATTCACACTGCAGCAATGACGAATGTAGATGCTTGTGAGCTAGATCCAGACGCATGTGAATTACAAAATGTAACCTCGGTAAAAAACTTGCTCGCCGGATGCACAACTTCACATCCACACTTCATCGACATTAGCACGGATTTTGTTTTCAACGGAGAGGCTGGACCGTATAAAGAAGAAGACGAAGTAGCGCCACTGAGTGTTTATGCGCGCTCAAAAGTTGAAGCAGAAAAATTGGTAATGAATAGCGGATTAAAGTGGGCCATTTTACGTACAATGATCATTTACGGAGTAACAGATGATGAGCAGCGATCGAATGTAATTATCTGGACAAAAAATTCTATTGAGCAGGGGAAAGAGATTACTGTAATAACAGATCAATTCAGAGGACCTACACTTGCAGAAGACTTAGCAGATGCGTGTATTCAAGCAGCACTAAGAAAAGCAGAAGGAATTTATCATGTAAGCGGAAGAGAAGTGATGGCAATAATTGATATATCAATTGAAGTTGCAGCGTTTTTCGAACTCGATAAAAACTTCATCAAACCAATCACAACAGCCTCTTTAAATCAACCGGCAAAGCGCCCATTAAGAACCGGATTTATTATCAGCAAAGCTGAACGAGATTTAGGATACAAACCTCACTCATTAAAAGAAGGCATTGCGATTATTGCTGATCAATTGAGGAAGCAGGGTAGAATTTAATTTTAAATTAGTGCTTTTATATGAGCCGTAGATTTTCATGGTCTATCTGATTTGTAATGATGTAGGCTCACCAACAGATTAATACTAATTATTGTTGAATTAATGATTTCGTTAATAATCTATACTCTTTATTAAAATAATCAAGA